>DXLT01000147.1:0-3745 GCA_019414555.1 Collinsella sp. | reverse complement strand
CAGGCAGCCGGCATCGAGCATGCGCTGGACGCAGGTGGCGGTGTAGACGCTCCGGTAGTCCTCGAGCATGCGGGAAGCGCAGGTGGTGCGCGTGGCCACGAGGTTCATGTTGTCCTTGATGGCCAGCGGCACGCCCGCGAGCGGGGGCAGCGGCTTGCCTGCGGCACGATCGGCATCCACGCGTGCAGCGGCCTCGAGCGCAAGCTCGGGCGCCACCTGCAGGAATGCCTGGACCCCGCCCTCACGCGCCTCGATGGCGGCAAGGGAGGCCTGGGCCACCTCGGTAGCGGTAAAGTCACCGGCGGCAACGCCCGCGGCAATCTGGGCGGCGGTAAGGGAATCGAAGCTTAGCGCCATTACTCGCTCTCCCCCTCTCCCAAAATGGACGGCACACGGAAGTAGCGCTCACGCGCGCTGCCGGCGTTTTCGAGCGCGACGTCGAGCGGCAGGTCGCGCTCGGGCTCGCGCAGGTCATCGCCCATCACGTTGGACAGGCTTCCGATGGGATGGAACGTGGGCTCCACGTCGGGCAAGTCATATTGCAAGACGGGCTCGAGCATCTGGACGGCGTCGTTCATGTAGGACGTCATCTGGGTGAGCTCGTCATCGGTCAGTGCGATCTTTGCGTACTCGGCGATGCCGCGCACGTCTTTCTCGCTGAGTGCCATAGGCGCTCCCTTCCGCATAACAGATAAACCGCTCTAGTATACAAGGCAACGCCGCTTGGAGCAGGCGCTTTACCCAAATGCAGCGAAAACGTAACGAGAGCGGCGATTGACAGGCGGCGGGCTGGCGGTTCTGCAGCGAAACCGTCCCGCCCGCAACGAAAAGCATCACAACATTCGACGCTTTTCGCCAAAATCGCGATTTTCATCGAATGTTGTGATGGTTTGGAAATCCCGACCACCACAAAGGTGCCTGTCCCCATTGTGGTGGTTCTGGAGAATGTCTTATGCCGAGGCCTTGGCCTTGCGGCGCTTGCGGACCGCGTGGATCACGATGTCCAGTAGCAACAGCACAATGGCCACGACCACGATGAGCACGGCAAACTCGCGCTTGCCCCAGTGGCGGCCGGCCAGCGACTTTTGCTTGTCGACGTCCTTCTTGTTGTACTTGGTGCGCACGCAATGCACCAGCAGGCGATGGTCGTTCACGCCATAGGGCGTGCAGGTGACGAGCGTCACTTTGTCGGCGCCGGGCTCGATGGTCAGCGACTCCATCTCCTCGGGCAGCACCACCTCGGAGTCCACCATCTTATAGGCGAGCGTCTTGTTCATGGTGTGCAGCAGCACCAGGTCGCCGGGCTCCAGCGAGTGGATGTCGTCGAACATGCTCAGGTTGCGCATGCCCGAGTGCGCGGTGAGCACGCAATGCGTCGAGGTGCCGCCCACCGGCAGGCTCGTGCCCTCCAGGTGGCCGACGCCCGCCATAAGGACTTCCTCGCTCGTACCGTGGTAGATGGGCATGCTCACGTCGATGGAGGGGATCTCGACCCAGCTCATCATAGGGTCGCGGTCAAAGATGAGCTGCTGAGCGTAGGGCTCGATCTGGTCGGCGGGGAGCTCGGTGGCCTCGCCCGCCAGCTGCTCGTTATAGGAGCGCGCCTGCAGCAAGATGCGCTCGCGCTCCTCGGCAGACAGCGCGTCCACGGTGCTGGACACCGTGCTGATCTGGTTGAACACGCCCGAGGCTTCGAGCCGGTCCAAGATCCACGGCCAGGTCATAAGGCCCACGCCAATAAGGATGATGACGATGGTGATGAGCCGGTCGGCCCAGCGCGGCAGTCGCTTGCGACGGCGCTTGGGCTTTGGTTGAGGTTTGGGCTGAGGGCTTGAGCCGCCGTTGTCCGCGGCGTTATTGCTCTTCATATGTTTGGCGCCCTGCACCATCGCCGGTCACTCCTCTACAGCTCGGGTTGTCTAAACAAATAATAGCCGAATCGCGGGCTTCCGCGCCAGACAACGCCGCTAGACTGCACCGTTCGGGCCACGTAACCCCACTCAACCAATCAAGCCATATGTTGCTTTCATCGTCTCGAGCAACTGCGCCATCGTTACGCCCGCAACCCCGATCTGTTTCAGATTGACGTCGCCCACCTCGCAATCTTTAACAAACGCAAGCATATCGTCCTTCAGTTCTTCGCCCAGGTCTACACCTTCCGACTCGCCAAGCAGCTGAGCAAGCCTCAGCGCATCGCGTTTATGCTTTTTTACCTTCTTCGAATCAACGTTCTCCCCCGCTTCCCTTCTGGCTTTTAGGTCGAGATACGCCTTCGCTTTGAACGGGACAATGTATTCCGTACCCAGGACCGAAACGCCGTCTACGGTCCGAATTCCCTGAAGGAACAAGCTGTAGTAAGCATCGTCCAACAAAATTGCCGAAAGACTGCTTATGTTTTCATCAACGTGAATTGGCGCCACATCAATCCCCTCACGACCCTTTAGAAAGTCGGGGCACTTCGCGAAGAGTTCGATCATATGGGGGTAACCCGGCCTCTTGGGCTCTGTAAACCGATAAAAACATGAGCCTTTGCCTTCGCCCCAGCCGCAGCGGTAACCGCCATCACGCACCAAAGTCCATATAGCTTCTGCCGTCTGAGGCAACCGGTCATCGGCGACGATTACCACATCAAAATCGTGAGTCATCCTAAACGGAAGTCCCGCCTCCGCGAGCAAAATGTCGCATGCCGTGCCGCCGATAAGAGCATACGATCCTGCAGCTTCTTGCATATGCTGCTGAAATTCTTGGAGACCCTCTACAGCGCTTCTTGCCATGGATATTCCTTTCCAAACATGCGATCGACTTCGAGCTGAATTCGCTCATCGTCGATTGCCGCCAAAGATAGCGCAAGCGAAATGTCGTCGACGCGGGAGGAGTCAGCAAACACAGGCGCATAGCGCCACGCTTGGATCATCGCCGTCTCGTTATCCGGCAACTCCCCGTCTGCGACTTCGAGGTCGCTCAGTTGACGCCATGCACTTCTTAAGACGGCCTTTTGTTCCATACCCGGCGCAGTGATCATCGAACGCGCAGCGAGCGCCGTCTCCCCGGCGTCAACAAGACAGTCAATCTGCGGTGTCTTCCTTGCAAAAAAGACCTTTGAGACAGGCGAGGAGAGCTCCGCCATGTGCTCGCTGAGCAGAAGATCGACGGCAACAGGGAACACGACGACACATCGCTCGCGACGCTCGCGCCTCGCGAGCCCCCTATCAACAAGCTCGGTTATGGCCTCACTCGCGCGGCTTGCCGAAATCCCAAGCGCACGACAAAGGTCATAGGGGCGATATGGCTCCTGGGCTGCTCCCCAGATTGCGGCAGCCTGCGCGTTGGGTGACATCTTGATCGCGTGATTGTGAAACCGGGCACCGCCCCTCTCCGTGCAGGCTGTGCCCATAAATGGAAGAAAAGCCTGTCTACCTGGGCATACAAAGGGAATCCCTTGTGCGACCAATGCTTTGCGCTGACGTGCATCGGCATCAGGAAACGAAACGACAACAGGAGTCTCCGCACGCAAGGCTAGCTGACTATAGACTCTCTTAGCCTCGGGAAGCCCGACGCCAGTAGGCAAACTTGCAAGCAAAAACGAAAAACCGTTTGCGTCAACAGTGAGGACCTCAATCGCCCGCAGATGCAGCGGCAAGCGTGCGGATCCAGGCCAAGTTTTGGTCTTGGCGGAAAGGCCTAGTGCTTCTTGTAAGTAGATTAGCGCTTCGTTCATTTCCATTGTTTTCGTTCGATTCCAGTT
>DXLT01000146.1:0-3789 GCA_019414555.1 Collinsella sp. | reverse complement strand
GCTCGAGCGCCGTATCCTCCAGCATCAGGCCCAGCCTGCGCTCGCGCACGCTGGGCCTGATGCTGGAGGATACGGCGCTCGAGCTGGGTGCGATGGCGCTGAGCCCGCTGTCCAAAACCGAGTACGCGCTGGCGGCGCCGGCGCTTTGCGGCGGCTACCAGGGCGACTTTGCGCCCTTTGGCGATGTGTACCTGTCGACGCTTGAGTTTGTGGCGCGTGTGCGCAACCGCACGTCTGCCGTGGTGCCCCAAGAGCTCGTGACGCTCAACGCAGTGGAAGATTGTATGGAGCGCGTGCTGGCGCAGGCGCTCTCGACGCTCGACGGTCCGGTCGATATGCTCGACCGTGCGGCACAGCTGCTCGGCGGGCTTGAGCCGGGTGAGGTCGATGGCGCGCTCGAGGCGCACGTGGACCGCAATCGATCTTTCGACGACATCCCGATGGCCGCTGGCAAGCCTGAGGCCTGCTCGCTGCTGCTGATGCTCGTTCGACAGGGTGAGGCTGCCCGCCGCATGTTGCCGATGGCGCCGATCGTCTCGGCCCGTTCGTTTGCCGAGCGCGCCTGGCCGTACATGCTCGCGTGGTCCGACCTGGGGCTTAACGGCAAGGAGCGTATGACGGTCGATTCGCTGGCGCGCGCCGAGGTGCGCCGTTTTGCTGACGAGGATACGAGCGAGCGCGTGCGAAACGAGATGATGGGCGTGCTGGGCGAGCTACTGGGTATTTCGCCCGAGCAGATGGAGGAGCTGCGCTCCGAGGACGGCCAGCGCCGCCTGCACGAGGGTATGAAGAAGTTTGAGGGCGAGGTCCAGGACGCCATCGATAAGATGATGGGCGGCCAGGGTGGCCCGCAGGGTGGGCCCCAGGGTGGCCCGATGCCGCATCCGCCGGTGGATCCGAGGCAGTTTCCCTTTTTCTCTCAAAACTAACTATGGGATAGGATTCGCTTCCAACCCCGACACTTCAACTAAGCATCTTGGCCCCGTTGTGTTATTCTAGAACAGACGTTCGTGAATGATGCTCGGGGCCTTGCCTTGTGCTGTACTTGTGACGAGGGGAGGTTGGCTTGGTCATTTTGGGTATCGACCCCGGTTTGGCCCATACGGGTTGGGGGATTATCGAGGAGCGGCGTGGCGAGGTTCGCTGCCGTGCCTATGGCTGCATCGAGACCAGTGCCGGAAGTCCGCTCGCGGTGCGCCTGTCGCATATCGCCCATGACCTTAAGGATGTCGTTGAGCGTTATCGACCCGACACGGCTGCTGTCGAGAGCATCTACTTTGGCGCCAACGTTCGTTCGGCCATCCCCACGGCGCATGCCCGCGGTGCTGCACTCGTCGCACTTTCGGAATGCGCGCTCGAGATTGGCGAGTACACGCCCATGCAGATCAAACAGGCTGTGGTGGGCACTGGCGCCGCGGACAAGCGGCAGGTCGCCTACATGGTACGCACACTCACACAGCTCGATCACGACCCGCATCCCGACCATGCCGCCGATGCCCTGGCCTGCGCCATCTGCCACGTAAACCTCAGCCGCACCCGCGCCCTCACCGGTGGCGAGTTCTATCAACAGAGAGGAACCGGATACTGATGATTTCCCAGCTCCACGGAACGCTTGTCGAGGCCACGATGAGCTCTGCTGTCGTCGATGTGTCGGGCGTTGGCTTTGAGCTCGGCATCTCGGGCAGCACTGCGGCCACGTTGCCGACGCCCGGCGGCGAGGTCCGCCTCTACACGCGTATGCAGGTGCGCGAGGACGCCATGACACTTTTCGGTTTTTCCTCAAAGGATGAGCGCACGATGTTCGACCGGCTCGTGTCCGTTTCGGGCGTTGGCCCGCGCCTGGCGCTCGCCGTGCTTTCCACCTATACCGTGGGGCAGCTGTATTCGCTGGTGATGGCCGAGGACGACAAGGGCATGGCCAAGGTACCCGGTGTGGGCAAAAAGACAGCTCAGCGCCTGATCCTGGAACTCAAGAGCACCTTTGCCAAGGATAAGGGCTTTGTGCCGGTCGACGTGATTCCCGGCCAGGTTGCGATGCCGGTTCCCGCCGCCGCTCCTTCGGCGATCGATGATGCCCGTGCGGCGCTCCTTTCCATGGGCTTTAGCCTGCAGGAGACCGATGTTGCCCTGAGCGGGTATGATGGGCAGAATATGCGTGTCGAGGATTTGCTCGGCGCGGCGCTTAAGCGACTCGGAATGGATGCGTGATGTGGGAAGCCGATGACTCTCAGGACCTGTGGGCGACGCCCGGCAACTCGCCGGCGGCATCCATGGCGCACGGCGAGCGCATGGTGGGCTCGGAGCTGACGGCCGAGGACCTCGATGTCGATCGCACTTTGCGCCCCCAGCGCCTGGACGATTACTGCGGCCAGGAGCATATCAAGCAGAGCCTGCGCGTGTTGATCGAAGCGGCGCAGAGCCGTGGCGAGACGCTCGACCACGTGATCTTCTCGGGTCCTCCGGGCCTGGGCAAGACCACGCTGGCCACCGTTATCGCCAACGAGCTGGGCGCTCAGATCAAGACCACGAGTGGCCCTGCCATCGCGCGCACGGGCGACCTGGCGGCCATCCTTACTAACTTGCAGCCGGGTGATGTGCTGTTTATCGACGAGATCCACCGCCTCAACCGTTCGGTCGAGGAGGTCCTGTACCCCGCGATGGAGGACTTTGCCCTCGATATCGTGATTGGCAAGGGTCCGGCGGCGCGCTCGATTCGCCTGGATATTCCCAAGTTTACGCTGGTAGCGGCAACGACCCGCTCAGGCATGTTGACCGGCCCGTTGCGCGACCGCTTTGGCATTTCGTATCGCCTGGATTACTACACGGTCGAGGAGCTCGCGCAGATTGTGACGCGCTCGGCGACTATCCTGGGCGTGACGATCGACCATCCCAGTGCACTCGAGATCGGCTCGCGTTCGCGCGGCACGCCACGTCTTGCCAACCGCCTTCTCAAGCGCGTGCGCGATTACGCACAGGTGCGTGGCAGCGGCCCTATCGAGCTCGATATCTGCCGCCAGGCGCTCGAGTTCTTCGAGATCGACGAGCTCGGTCTGGACTGGATGGATATTCGTATCTTGGAGACGCTTGCCAAGACGTTCTCCGGCCGTGCTGTAGGCCTGACGACCCTTGCCAGTGCGGTGGGCGAGGACCCGGGCACGCTCGAGGATGTCTATGAGCCCTATTTGCTGCAGTGCGGGTTGATGATTCGTACGCCGCAGGGCCGTCAGGCAACCCTGCGCACCTTTGAGCACCTGGGGATTGAACCTACCGTTTAGGGCGCTTTGTTTTGGCGGGCTGTTGGGCTATCGCCGGGCATCGGGTAAACATATCGCCGTTCATCGGTTATGGGCGTTTTACTATTGCGCGCCCGTGCTATGCTGAATTGGTCTTTTTCTCATTCGGTAACGAAAGGACCGCCCATGCCTACTGACATCGAAATCGCACGTTCTGTCACGCCACTGCCTATTACCGAGGTGGCCAAGAACGCCGGCGTCGACGTTAAGCACCTTATTCCGTACGGCTTCGACAAGGCTAAGGTCGACTATTCACTGCTCAACGAGCCGACTGATCACCAGGCCAAGCTCGTCCTCGTGACCGCTATCAACCCAACGCCCGCGGGCGAGGGCAAGACCACCACGACCATCGGTCTGGCCGACGGCCTGCGTCGTCGCGGCGTCAAGAGTGCCGTTGCCCTGCGCGAGCCTTCGCTCGGCCCCGTCTTTGGCGTTAAGGGCGGTGCTGCCGGCGGCGGCTGGGCTCAGGTCATCCCCATGGAGGATATCAACCTGC
>DXLT01000145.1:680-3837 GCA_019414555.1 Collinsella sp. | reverse complement strand
ACCAGATCACGCGCCCAGGCGGCCCGAAGTGACGGCCCCCGCATCCGCGCCGGCGCTGCGCATCTTCGCCGGCACCACCGAGGGCCGCCTTCTGTGCGAATGGGCGAGCGGGGCGGGAATCCCCGCCCGTGCCTACGCGGCAACCGAGTACGGAGGCGAGCTTTTGGGCGAGCTTCCGGGCATCGAGGTGCATGCGGGCAGGCTCGACGAGGCCGACATGGAGCGTGAGCTTTCCGGCGCGCGCATCGTCGTCGACGCCACGCACCCCTTCGCTACGCTCGCAAGCGGCAACATCCGGGCCGCTTCGCTCGCCGTGGGTGCACGATGCCTGCGCCTTGCGCGCCCGGTCGAGGTGCTGCCCAAAGGCGTCGTGTCGGTCGCGTCGATCGCCTGCGCGGCGCGCTTTCTCTCCGAGAACCCGGGTCGCGCGCTTCTCACGACGGGGAGCAAGGAGCTTGCTCCCTACACGCGCGTCGCCGATTTCGCGGAGCGCTTCTTCGTGCGTGTGCTCCCTCTGCCCGGTGCTATAACGAAGTGCATCGACGCGGGGTTTTCGCCGTCGCACGTCATCGGCATGCAGGGGCCCTTCACCCGCGAGCTCAACGAGGCGATGCTTTGGCAGGTGGGCGCCCAGTGGCTTGTGACCAAGGACTCGGGAACCGTAGGCGGCACGGCCGAGAAGATCGCCTCCGCGCGCGACGTGGGAGCGCGCTGTATCGTGGTCGCCCGTCCCGCCGAGGGAGGCGGGGCCCTTTCGCTTAGGGAAGTGGAAGACGCGCTCTTACGGGAGTTCGCGCGCTAGGCGCTCGCCGCGCATGCGTGCCCTCCCGCCTGCGAGGAGGAGCGCCCCGAGCAAGCTCGACCCGTACAAGCCTGTCATCCGCCAATCGCTCGAGGACGACGCACGGAACTGGCGCAAGCAGCCCTTCAATAAGTTGCGGTGAAATAGCGTCTGTTTTTGCTGCTAAATAGCATATTCAGTCCCTAATTCACCGCAACTTGTTGGTGGTGGCTTACTGGTAGCGTAGGCACTCCACCGGGTCGAGCTTTGCCGCGCGTCGAGCGGGATAGAAGCCAAAGATTACGCCGATGCCGACCGATACGGCAAACGCGATCAACACTGTCGTAATGGAGAAGCTTGGCGTGATCGTCCCGGTAGCTCCAAACTCGCTCATGATACCCGAGCTTGCGGCAAAGAACGTGAGTCCCCATGCCAGCAGATAGCCAATCAGGACACCCAATAGTCCGCCGGTGACGCACAGCGCCGAGGACTCGGCCAAAAACTGCGCGGCGATATCGCGACGACTGGCGCCCAGAGCACGGCGGATGCCGATCTCGCGGATGCGTTCAGATACGTTGGTGAGCATCATATTCATAATGCCGATACCGCCGACAAGCAGCGAGATGCTGGCGACAGCACCCATGATGAGCGAGAATGCGCCCATAAAGGAGTTGAGTGCATCGATAGCGCTTTTCATGGAGGTTGCCGATACACTGTCGTACTCGTCCTCCTCCTCGATGCCCTTCATCGCGCGCACCTTGGACTCGATGGTTTTGCAGAGCTCATCCATGTCCGTGCCCTCGGCGGCAAGTGCCGTCACGCTGGGGAATGAAGGATTCTCGTCGCCAAACAGTCCGGAGATAGTTTCGCGTGGCATATACAGCGTGAGCGAGCCCATGGAGTCGCTGCCGCCATCAATCACGCCTACAATCTGCACCTCGCCGTTGGACACCTTGATGGTTTTCCCCAGCGCATCCTGTTCGTTGCCGTAAAGCTGATCGGCGCCGTTGCGGCTGATGAGCGCCACGCGCGAGCCTGATTGGGACTCGGCCTGGGAATAGGTGTGCCCCGCAACGAGCTTGCTGGCCCCCACGGCGCCGAGCATGTCGCTATCGACACCCTGTGCCATGACGGTATAGCTTTTATCGCCGGTCTTATACTCGGTATACGCGCTGTCGACAATGCCGATCTGCTCTATCTGCGGCACCAGTTTTTGAAGCTTCTCGATGTCCGACTCGGTGAGTTCTTGCGACGAATAGATTTGCACCATGCGTGCCGCATTGAGGCCCAGACTGTTGACCAGGCTGTTTTGGATACCGCCGATGAGCGAAGTCATGGCGATAACCGAGGCGATGCCGATGACAATGCCCAGGATGGTGAGCAGGCTGCGCCCCTTGTTGGCTTCGAGCGAGTGAAGGGCTTCCTGGATGAGATCGCGGGCGCTCATGCCACCACTCCTTTCGGCGGGTTGGTGGAGGCGGAAATCATGGGCAGGCTATCTACGGCGCTGCGCAGGGTCCGCGGTGCATGTGGAATATACGCGCCATCGTGAATGCGACCGTCGCGGATGGTCACGGCACGGTCGGCCTCGGCGGCGAGGCTGGGGTCGTGTGTGATAAGCACGATGGTTTTGCCGCGCTTCTGGAGCTTATGGAAGGTTTCCATCACAAGCGCTCCGGTAGCGGAGTCCAGGTTTCCCGTCGGCTCGTCGGCCAGAATGATGGGCGGGTCATTGACGAGGGCGCGCGCGATTGCGACGCGCTGCATCTGGCCGCCCGAGAGCTCGGATATGCGGTGGTCCCAGTGGTCGACCGGCAGCGTGACGGCCTGCAGCGCGTGCACGGCGCGCATCTCGCGCTGGCTACGGGGCACATTGGTGTAGGCCAGCGGCAGCATCACGTTTTCGATAACCGACAGGCGCGGCAGCAGGTTGAAGCTCTGAAAGACAAAGCCAATGCTCAGGGCGCGAACTTCGGTGAGCTCGTCATCGTCAAGCTCGGCCACGTTGAGCCCTTGCAGGTAGTAGCCGCCCGCCGTCGGCTTATCCAGGCAGCCTAGGATGTTCATGAGCGTCGACTTGCCCGAGCCCGAGGGGCCGGTGATAGCGACGAATTCGCCGGGATTTACCGCCAGGCTCACGTTGTGCAGGATGTGGGCACACCCCGCCTCGCTCTCAAAGATGCGGTGCACGTTGCGGATGTCGATAACGGGACGCATTACATGCCCTCGTCGGCAGACATACTGCCCGAATCCGCGCCGTAGCCGCCGTCAGCCGTTGCGTCCGCTCCGGTGTCCATGACGAGGGTGTCGCCATCGCGCAGCTTGGTAACCGGCACGTTGGGGTTGATCTCGTTGCCCTGGTCGTCGCGCTTGACC
>DXLT01000145.1:0-670 GCA_019414555.1 Collinsella sp. | reverse complement strand
TAACCTGTGTCTTGCCGACTACGGCTTCGTTGTCGTTTTGCGTCACGACGGTCACCTTCACGCGATGGGTTTGCTTGCCCTCGTCATCGGTTGCGACGTTGACGTAATAGTGTTCGCCGTCTTCGGTCATGAGCGCCATCGTCGGCACCATCACCACGTCGTCGAGCTGCTCGGTCACCACCGAGACCTCGGCCGTCATGCCCGGCTTCAGGCGCGCGTCGGGCGCCTCGATGAGAATGTCGACGTTAAAGGTCACGCTGCCGCCGCCACCGTTGGCGGCGTCGGAGTTTGCCACCGATGCGATAGCCGTGACGGTGCCCTGGCTCACGATATCGGGAAACGCAGGATACGTGACGTTGGCGCTCTGCCCAACGGCGATCTTGGCGATGTCCTTTTCGCCCACCTGCACGGTCACCTTCATCTTAGATAGGTCGGCGATCTGCATGCACTGCTTGCCGCCGCTCGTATCGCTTTCGCCCATGATCATGCCGCCTGTTACCGTGGCGCCCACCTTGGCGTTGAGCTCCACGATGCTACCCGAGCTCGGGGCCGTGACCGTACGGCTGGCTGCCTTGGCGTTCGCCTGATCGAGGTTTGCCTGGGCCGATGCGAGGCTGCGCTGTGCGGCCGATACGGCGTTTGTGTCCGCTGATGCGGCAGTGATGCCAGC
>DXLT01000144.1:993-3873 GCA_019414555.1 Collinsella sp. | reverse complement strand
ACCGCAGGAAGCTTGGATACGCCTAGGCGCGGTCCAAGAAATCGTCCGCACCCCCGGCCGTGTGGACCCGGACGCCTTCATTGTAGCTTTTCGCTCTAGCGAGCTTGATTTAGCAGGAGAAGTCGACGCTGTCGATGATGTCCTTGAGGGCCTTGGCGGAGACGGTGAGCTCATGCTGCTCGTCGTCGTTCAGCGGCACGGGGACGCGGCAGACGACGCCGTCGCGGCCAACGACCGTCGGCATGGAGATGGCCAGATCGGACAGGCCATACTCGCCCACCATGAGCGAGGAAACGGGCAGAACGGTCTGCTCATCACGCATAACAGCGGTGCAGATGCGCTTAACGGCCATGGCGACGCCGTAGTAGGTGGCGTGCTTCTTCTCGATGATGGTGTAGGCGGAGTTCTTAACGTCCTCGGCGATGCGCTTCTCGGCAGCCTCATGCTCCAGGTGGCCGTGAAGCTCGCAGAAGGTGTTCAGCGGCACGCCGGCAACCTGGGCGCTGGACCAAGCGACAAACTCGGAGTCGCCGTGCTCACCCATGACATAGGCCTGAACGTCGCGCGGGTCAACCTCGACGTGGGCACCAAGCATCTGCTGCAGACGGCCAGTGTCGAGCACGGTGCCGGAGCCGATGACGTGGCCCTCGGGCAGGCCGGACATCTTGATGGCGGCGTAGGTCAGAACATCGACCGGGTTGGAGACGATGAGCAGAATGCCATCGAAGCCGGACTTCTTAATCTCGGGGATAATGGACTTAAAGATGCTGACGTTCTTGTTGACCAGGTCCAGGCGGGTCTCACCGGGCTTCTGGGCAGCGCCAGCGGTGACGACGATCATGGCGGCGTCGGCGACATCGGAATAATCGCCGGCGTAGATCTTCATCGGCTCGGCAAACGTCATGCCGTGCGCGATATCCAGGGCCTCACCCTCGGCGCGGTTCTTGTCCACGTCGATGAGGACCATCTCGGAGAACAGACCGCTCTGCATCAGCGCGAACGCCGAAGACGAACCGACGAAACCGCAGCCGACAATAGCGACCTTCTTCTCGTTAACCATTAGAAACTCCCATCTCACTCCACAAACAAGCCGCCCGGGAACGACCCGAGCGGCTTGTCGTAATCCCAATACATCCAATCGGGACTTTGATTATGCTCCTATTCGCAGCCAAAAATCGACCGTTTACCGAAATTGTTTGCAGAATTCGTAAAATAACTGCACGAAATCGGTTTCGATATATTGACGAGCCAAAATAGCTTTCTAATACAGGCCCGCCTCGCGAATGGCCTCGACAGCCAAAGCGATCTGGTCGGGCGGCAAGACCAGCGCCATGCGCACGTGCCCCTCGCCCGAAGGACCAAAGCTCGCGCCCGGCGTCACCACAACGCCGGCCTTCTCCATAAGCTCCTCGCAAAACGCCATGGAATCGGTGCGGCCACCGGGAAGCTTGGCCCACACAAACATAGAGCCATGCGCGTTGGGGCGCTCCCAGCCCAAGCCCTCAAGACCGTCGCACAGGGCATCGCGGCGCTCCTGGTACTTCAGACGCTGCGCCTCGACCTCATCGCGCGGACCGTTCAGGCAGGCGATGGCGGCCTTCTGGATCGGGAAGAACATACCGAAGTCGATCTGGCCGCGCAGCTTGGCAAAGGCCGAGACCACGTCCTCTCGGCCGACCAAAAAGCCGATGCGGGCACCGGTGACGTTAAACGACTTGGAGAGCGAGAAGAACTCAACGCCCACCTCGAGCGCGCCGGGGTACTGCAAGAAGCTGCCGCCCGGCTCGCCGTTGAACACGATGTCGGAGTATGCGTTGTCGTGAACGATCAGCAGGTCGTGCTCGCGGGCAAAAGCGATGATCTCCTCGTAGATCTCGGGCGTGCCCACCGAGCCCACCGGGTTGGCGGGCAGCGACACGATCATGTACTTGGCACGATCGGCCACCTCGGGATCGATGCCCGCCACATAGGGCAGGTAATTGTGCTCCGCCACCAGCGGATAATACTCGAGTTTGGCGTCGGCGATCTTGGCCCCCGCCTCAAAAACCGGGTAGCACGGATCGGGAACCAAAATGGTGTCACCCGGATCGAGCAGGGCCAGGCCCAAATGGCCCACGCCCTCCTGCGTGCCGTTGCACGACTGCACCATGGACGGCGTAATGCCCGAAACGCCAAAGCGACGCTCATAGTAATCGCACACAGCTTGCTTGAGTTCGGGCAGGTCGTGCAGGGCATACTTCCACATCTCGGGATCTTGGGCTGCCTGCGTGAGCGCCTCGACCACGTGGTCGTACGGCTTAAAGTCGGGCGTGCCCACGCTCATGTTGTAAATGGTCTTGCCCTGAGCCTTCAGCGCAAGCAGTTTGTTGTTGAGCGAGGCGAAGACCTCCGCGCTAAAGCGGTCGAGACGCTGCGATGCCTGCATGGTGCCACCTTTCGATATGAAAAACGCGGCGCTCCGACAAGAGCGCCGCGCGATACGGGCCATCAGATTGCAAAAGTGTAACGCTTGCAACCCCCGTATTGGTTCAATTTAGCCAACCTTAGTCAATCGGATCGAGCGCATCGATCTGCGCAAGCCACAGACGTGAGCTGGCGTCACTCGGCATACGCCAATCGCCGCGCGGACTGAGCGTCACCGAGCCCACCTTGGGACCATCGGGCAGGCAGCTGCGCTTAAACTGCTGGGCAAAGAAGCGACGATAGAACGTACGCAACCACGTGTGGACGGTCTTGACGTCGTAGACGCCCTCGAAGCTCTTGAGCGCCATGCGGTAGATCTTGCCCGGCTCAAAGCCAAAACGCAGCAGGTAGTAGAGGAAGTAGTCGTGCAACTCGTACGGGCCCACCAAATCCTCGGTCTTCTGCGCAATCTCGCCG
>DXLT01000144.1:0-983 GCA_019414555.1 Collinsella sp. | reverse complement strand
GCCCGTGGGCGGCAGAAGCTCGGGGGACACCGGCGTATCGAGGATATCGAGCAAGACCTCGGCAATGCGCCCGCCAAAGACATCGGCGGCATAGCGTACCAGATGGCGCACAAGCGTCTTGGGCACGCTCGCGTTGACGGCGTACATGCTCATGTGGTCGCCGTTATAGGTTGCCCAGCCGAGCGCCAGCTCCGACAGGTCGCCCGTGCCAATGACAAAACCGCCAGCCTGGTTGGCCAGATCCATCAGAATCTGCGTACGCTCGCGCGCCTGGCTGTTCTCGTAGGTCACGTCCTGCACAGCTGGATCATGCTCAATGTCCTTGAAGTGCTGCTCCACAGCCGCGTGGATCGAAACCTCGCGGAAGCTCACACCCAGGTCGCGGGCGAGCGACTCGGCATTCGACTTGGTGCGATGCGTCGTGCCGAAGCCGGGCATGGACACGGCTGTGATACCAGTGCGCGGCAGCCCCAGTGCATCGAAGGCACGCACGGTCACAAGCAGCGCTAGCGTGGAGTCCAAGCCGCCCGAAAGGCCGATAACCGCAGCCTTGGTACCCGTGTGGGCAAGGCGGGTCTTGAGGCCCGCAGTCTGCAGATCGAGGATCGTCTCGCAGCGCTCGGCCAAGTCGCCGTGGTCGGCCGGCACAAAGGGCGCGCGCGGGAAAACGCGGTCGATATCGCAGGCATCGCGCAGGACGGGCTCTTTGGCCAGCACGCCCTCAAATGAAAACTCAACAGTCGTGGCCTCAGGCGCATCGTCCGCGCGCGTCCACGTCGTCGAGCGACGGCGCTCGGCAACCAGACGGTCGAGGTCAACATCGGCGATGGCCATATCGCAGGTAAGCAGTTTGGTCGCGGCGAGCTTGGAGCCGTTTTCGTAGACGAGGTTCTCGCCCGCAAAGACCATGTCGGTCGTGGACTCGCCCTCGCTCGCATCTGCATAGGCATAGGCACAGTACCTGTCTCTTATACACATCTGAC
>DXLT01000143.1:3375-3879 GCA_019414555.1 Collinsella sp. | reverse complement strand
CCCCAGGCGTGCTATTCCGAGAAGATCTGGCGCATGATGAGCGATTTCCTCGCGCTGCCCGAGGTGCGTGCCGGGTATTCGGACTACATGAGCATGCTTAACGAGCGCGGCGTTACCGCCATCAAGGAGATGGCGTTTGATGACTACTACGGCTTTGCCGACGAAATGGCTCGCCGTGAGGAATCTGGTGAGCTGACGGTTCGCGTCTCTATGATGTCGCAGCCGGTGGGCGCCGGTGCAAATCTGGCATATGCCCGCGAGGCGCGAGAGCGCTTCCGGGGACCGTTCGTTCGTTTTTCTGGCTTCAACCGTATGACCGATCGCGGCGTATGGGCGGGGCTTGCCGAGATGATTGACCCCTATGAGGACTCGGCCGATGCGGGCGCTGCCGGCAAGACGGTCGTCGAGGAGCCAGAGTGGGATCTGATTGAGAACGAGCTGCGTGCAATTGATGCTGACGGCTTCCGATATTCCTTGCATTGCCAGGGCGATGGCGCCGTTCGC
>DXLT01000143.1:0-3365 GCA_019414555.1 Collinsella sp. | reverse complement strand
TTCGCCGCACCGTGGCGCTCTATGCCTCGCTGCCTCGAGACGAGCATGGACGGATGCTTCGCCGCCATGCGATTACCGATCTCGAGAACTCTGACCCGACCGATCTTGTCGAGTTTGGCAAGTTGGGTGGAATTTGCGAGGTCTATCCGCAGATTCTGACGCTGGACCGGCGCGAGGATTGCCTGTCGATGATGCGTCGACAAATTGGCGAGACGCGACTTTTGCACAGCTGGAATCGCCGCGGCATGGTAGATTCCGGATGCACAGTGTGCTGTGGCACGGATTTGCCGCTGCTGATTCCGAGCTTGGGCGAGTCAATCTACAGTGCGTGCGGCGGATACTTCGACGACGGACTGCCCGTGAATGAGGTCAACACGCTGACGCTTGTCGAGCTCTTGTGCGCTTGGACTGCCGGGGGCGCGTACGACCTGATGCGCGAAGACGAGCTGGGTACGCTTGAGGTTGGCAAGCTTGCCGATATCTGCGTGCTCGATCGGGATGTGTTCGACCTCGATTATCGCGACGCACGTGATCTTGCGGTTGACATGACGATGTCGGACGGACAAATCGTGTTCGATCGAAATAAGGAGGCGTAAGATGCCTGAATCCAAACCGACGCTGCGCCGCGAGCAGATTGCGGGCATGAATATTCACTACATCATGTGGTCGCTCGATTACTTCCTTGATGTGCAGCAGCGTTTGGGCTTTGAGTCCATTGAGCTGTGGTGTGCGGAGCCGCATGTGACACTCGACCACACGGGCTACTTTGAGGCTGAGGTCCTGGCGAAAAAGGCTGCAGACCGTGGGCTTAGGTATCGTACTCTGTGCCCCGAGAATGTTGTCTATCCTTGGCAGTACTGCGCACGCAAACCGCTGCATGAACAGCGCAGCCTGGCGTACTTTAAGCACGGCATTGAGCTTGCCGAGGTACTTGGGTGCGACCGTATGTCCATCAACTCGGGCTGGGGCGACTGGGACGAGGACCGCGAGGAAGCCTGGAAGCGCAGCCGCGAGCACTTGTCCATTCTGGCGGAGTATGCCGGCGAGCACGGTCTGGTGCTTACGATGGAAAGCCTGCGTCCCGAGGAGAGCAACCTTGTGACGACGGTTTCCGATGCGAAGCGCATGATTGACGAGGTCGCGAGCCCGTACTTACAGCCCATGGTTGATACAACCGCGATGGGCGTTGCAGGCGAGACGCTCGAGGACTGGTTTGCCGCCTTTGGTGATGGGGCAATTCACGAGATGCACTTTATCGACGGTGACCCGTATGGCCATCTGGTGTGGGGCGATGGCAAGCACGATATGGACGCCTTCGTCGCCACGCTCAACGCCCATGGTTTCGACGGCATGCTGGGCCAGGAAATCACGGACGGTCGTTACTACGATGACCCGGCGGCCGCAGATGCCAAGAACATGGCCGCATTCGAGAAATATCTGATTGACTAAAACAACCATCGGCCACGCAACCAACGTCATTGATTGCGGGCCAAACAAGAAAGGAACTGGATATGAACGCACACGATCTGATTAAAGAGGCAATTGCCGAGAAGGGCAAGTTCGACAGCGTCTACTGGATTGCTTGCGGTGGCTCCATGATCGATTTGATCCCGGCTCATGAGCTTCTGCAGCGCGAGGCAACCACCTTCACTTCGTATATCTATACGGCTCGCGAGTTCGATATCATGCGTCCGCGTCGTCTGGGCGAGAAGTCCCTGGTCATCGCTTGTAGCCACAGCGGCAATACCCCCGAGGTCGTCGAGGGCTGCGAGATTGCCCTTGCTGCTGGCGCTACGGTGATCGCCCAGACCGACAACGCTGGATCCAAGATTGACTCCGGCAAGTGGACCACGTGGGTCTACCCATGGGGCGAGGGCGTGCCGCAGGCCGAGGTCCCCGCTGGCATTTCGCTGTCGCTTGCGGCAGAGCTGCTCGATCAGCAGGAGGGCTACGCCGATCTTGCCGATATGTATGCCGGTATCGCCGAGATGGATAAGATTCTTCCCCCGGCACGCGAGAAGGTAAATGCCGAGCTGGGCGATCGCTTTGCCAAGCTTTGCCAGGAGCACGAGTTCTTCTATATTCTGGGCAGCGGTCCCAACTTTAGCCAGACCTACGGTTTCGCTATCTGCTCTCTTATGGAGATGCAGTGGCAGCACTGCAGCTACATTCACTCTGCCGAGTACTTCCATGGCCCCTTCGAGGCTACTCAGGATGGCGTTTTTTACTTCCTGCAGATGGGCTCCAGCGAGTGCCGTGCTATGGACGAGCGCGCCCTGGCGTTCCTTAAGACGCATACCGATACGCTGATGGTGCTCGATGCCAAGGAGTACGGTATGGAAGCCGTGCCGGCGAGCGTCCGTGCCTATCTGGACCCGGTGCTGTTCTACGCCATGAACTGCGAGCTGCGTGCCGCACGCGGCAAGGTGTTTGACCATGATCCCGATTTCCGTCGCTACATGGGCGTCGTCGAGTACTAGAAGGGTAAATACCATGGCATTTAACGTTAACGCGCTCGGATTTGGCGACAACGTCGTCGATCGCTACGAGCATATCCACACCATGTATCCTGGCGGCAATGCGGTGAACTTCGCCGTTTATGCCAAGAAATGCGGTGCCGCACGCTCTGCATACATGGGCATTTTTGGCAATGACGCCGCTGCCGAGCATGTCATTGCAAGCCTCGAGGATGAGGGTATCGAGCTTGACAAGTGCGAGCAGATGATTGGCGAGAACGGAGCGGCTCGCGTGACCGTCGTTGACGGTGACCGTGTCTTCCTCGGCTCCAACGAGGGCGGTATCCGTGGCGATGCGCGCTATGTCCTCGATCGCTTTGACCTTTCGTACATGAAGCAGTTCGATGTGGTTCATTCGGGCAACTATTGCTTTACCGAGCGCGAGCTGCCCAAGCTGAAGGCTGCGGGCGTCACGGTCTCTTTTGACTTTTCGGACGACTCCACCGACGAGTACTACGAGCAGATTGCACCCTACGTCGATTTTGCCTTCTTTAGTGCGGCGGATGCCGCGAGTGAGGACGAGATTCGCGAGCGTCTGGCATGGGTGAAGGGCCTGGGTCCGCGTTTTGTGTCGGCTACGGCGGGTGCCGAGGGCTGCATTGCTTACGACGGCGAGCGTTATTACCGCCAGCTGGCTAAACCGGTAACGGACATGAAGGACACCATGGGGGCGGGCGACTCGTTCCTCACCTCGTTTTTGATGTGCTATCTCGATTCCGCCAAGCGTGGTGAGGATGGCGCCGAGGCCATCGAGCGCGCGCTCGACTTTGCTGCCGGGTTTGCCTCGACCGTGTGCGGCATGGAAGGTTCTTGGGGCCACGGAGCACCAATCGTCGAATAGCTTAAGAA
>DXLT01000142.1:0-3898 GCA_019414555.1 Collinsella sp. | reverse complement strand
GTTCTCGCTCACCGAGGCCCAGGCAGGCATCATGATCTCGGTCTATGCTTGGGGCGTCATGCTGCTGTCGCTGCCACTCATGGTGTTTGCCTCGCGCTTTGAGTTCAAGCGTATGCTGCTCGGCGTGCTCGCCGTGTTTTCTCTGGGTCAGTTCCTGTCCGCTGTGGCACCGACATATCCCATCCTGGTCTGCGCGCGCCTGGTGGTCGCTTGCGCACATGCCGTGTTCTGGTCAGTCGCCTCGATTATGGCCTCGCGCCTGGTCGACACTCGCCACGGCGCGCTCGCCATCAGCATGATCGCTACGGGCTCGTCCATCGCGCAGATCTTTGGCCTGCCTCTCGGTCGCGCCATTGGCTTGGCCGTGGGCTGGCGCATGACGTTTGCCGTGGTCGGGGGCCTCTCAGCCATCGCGGCCGTCTACCAGGCAGCGGTGTTCCCGGCCATGCCGGCGGGTGAGCGCTTTACCGTCAAGCAACTGCCCGAGCTGCTCAAGAACCCGCTCCTCATCGCGCTCTACGCAGTCACGGTCTTCATGGCGACCGGCTATTACGCAAGCTACAGCTATATCGAGCCCTTCCTGGCGCAGGTCGCGCACGTCGATGCGGGCGCCATTACCATGACGCTGACGGCGTTTGGCTGCTCTGGTTTGCTCGGAAGCTGGCTGTTTGGCCGCCTGTTCGATGGGCATCGCTTCCCGTTCTTGGCTATCACGCTCTCCGGCGTGCCGGTGGCCCTGCTGCTCATGGGGCCGGCCGCATCGTCGCTCGTGACAGTGCTTGCCGTCTGCGCACTGTGGGGTTGCTGCGCCACGGCCTTTAACGTGGCGTTTCAGGCCGAGCTCATCAAGCACACGCCGGCAGATTCGTCGGCCGTCGCCATGTCGATCTTCTCGGGCCTGTTCAACCTCGGTATCGGCACGGGTACCGCGATCGGCGGAGCCGTGGTTTCGGGTCCCGGTATCGCCTGGATCGGCTTCGCGGGCGGTGCGATCGCTGCCGTGGGCGTCATCCTCGCCATCACCGTGCTGTTTCCGGCCATCCGCCGCGCCAAGCCCGTCGCCTAATCACGTCCCCTCATCAGTTGCGGTGGAATAGTTCCTGTTTAAGGCTTCTGAAGGCCCAGACAGGAACTATTCCACCGCAACTTATTTTGGGGGAGAGGATACAAGCTGGGCATACAATGGATGTCGTTGTGTTGAGCTTACCGGGAGGCTGTTATGTGGGCATACGAGACGACGTTCTATCAGATCTATCCGCTGGGCTTTTGCGGGGCTCCGCGCGAAAACGCCGCACCCGTTGCCGAGGATGAACTCGCCCAGGCTGCCAACGCCGCGCCCAACCCCGATGCTCCTATCATGAAAATCGCCCAATGGGCCGACTACCTGCAAGAACTCGGTATTGGCGCTGTGCTGATCAACCCGCCGCTCGAGTCTGATAGCCACGGCTACGATACGCGCAGCCTACGCCATATCGATCGACGCCTGGGTGGGGATGCCGACTTTGCCGCCGTGTGCGAGACGCTGCATGCCCACGGCATCCGCGTGGTACTCGACGCGGTCTTCAACCATGTGGGCCGTGGCTTTTGGGCCTTCCGCGATGTGCAGGAGCGTAAGTGGGACTCGCCGTACAAGGACTGGTTCCACATTAGCTTTGACGGCGACTCCTGCTATGGTGACGGCTTTTGGTACGAGGGCTGGGAAGGCCATTTTGAGCTTGTGAAGCTCAACCTGCAAAATCCCGCTGTGGTCGATTACCTGCTCGAGTCTGTGCGCCGTTGGGCCGAC
Organism: Collinsella sp.; assembly: GCA_019414555.1. Classification (GTDB taxonomy): domain Bacteria; phylum Actinomycetota; class Coriobacteriia; order Coriobacteriales; family Coriobacteriaceae; genus Collinsella. Next base: position 2,112 of record DXLT01000142.1, on the reverse strand, counting down.
GTCTTTGGCGTCGACGGCCTGCGCTTGGACGTCGCCTACATGCTCGACCGCGACTTTATGCGCCGCCTACACTCCTTTACCCGTGAGCTCAAGCCCGGCTTTGTGCTCATCGGCGAGACGCTCCACGGCGACTACAATCAGATCGTCAACGACGAGATGCTCGACTCGTGCACTAATTACGAGTGCTACAAGGGCCTGTATTCCAGCTTTAACTCGGTCAACATGTTCGAGATCGCCCATTCGCTGCACCGTCAGTTTGGCGGCGACCCTTGGTGCATCTACCGCGGCAAACATCTGCTTTCGTTTGTCGACAACCACGATGTGCCGCGCCTGGCAAGTATCCTCACCGACAAATCCTGCCTGCGTCCCGCCTACGGCATGCTCTTTGGTATGCCGGGCATTCCGTGCGTCTACTATGGCAGCGAGTGGGGGATTCCTGGCGAAAAGGGCGGCCCCGATGGTGACTGGGCGCTGCGACCTGCGCTCGATGAGCCTGCGCCCAACGAGCTGACGGCGTTCATCACGCAGCTCGCACACCTTCGTTCGGCCGACGACGCGGCTGCCCGTGCTCTCAACTACGGTGCCTATCGCAACGTGGTGATCCAGAACAAGCAGCTGCTGTTCGAGCGCGCCTGCGACGACGCGGCGGTGCTCGTGGCGGTGAATGCCGTGGGTGAGCCTTACACCTTTGGCGCCGGCGAACTCAACGGCTCCTTCGTCGACCTGCTTGCCGACGATGCGCCCACGGTCGAGCTGACGGGTACCCTTGAGCTTGCACCCTACGAGGTGCGCTATCTGTTGAGAGCCTAGCCCATGGCCGTGTCTGACGAGGGCTATCAACATATTGAGCATGGGTTTGAGCCCGTGTTTGACGAGCACTCGCGCGTTTTGGTGCTGGGGTCGTTTCCCTCGGTGCTTTCGCGCGCCAATGCCTTTTATTACGGCAACCCTCAGAATCGCTTTTGGCGTGTGATGGCCACGTGCCTCGGTATGCCTGTGCCGCCCAACGAGGGCGATCCTTTGGCAAGCGGTGAGCCCGCGACGCTCGATGCCTCCATTGCCGCCAAGCGGGCCATGCTGCTGAACGGCGGCGTGGCCCTGTGGGATGTGGTCGAGAGCTGCGACATTAAGGGCTCGAGCGACGCGAGCATCCGCAACGTTGTGCCGGCACATATCGAGCGCATTACCGATGCCGCGCCGATTGAGGTCGTTGCCTGTAACGGCGGCACGGCAGGGCGACTCTACAAACGCTACTTGCAAGATCGGACGGGGCTGCCTGCCATCGTCCTGCCCTCGACAAGTCCCGCCAATGCCGCCTGGCGCCTGGAGCGTCTTGTCGAGCGTTGGCACGAAGCCGTTGACTGGGCTGTTATTTAATTTAGATTTTTGTTTGAGCGTGGGCGCCCAGACGTTTCAGAACGCCTCGCCAGATCGGCGCGGGCACGGCTGGCTCGGCGCAAACCATGCCGTCGGCGTCGACGTTGGCGGCATTGCCGCCGCCAAGTCGCTGTGCATGCTTGACGGAGCAGCCCATGCGCACAGCGCCCACGAGCTTGTCCATCGCTTCCGAAAACGGTCGGCGCAAGAGGCCCATGCGCGGGGAGCGACGAAGCGCTGCGATGCCGCTGCCGGCGCAGATGGCAACGCCGCCACACCACAATTGGTCATGGCGCTCACATGCCTTGTGCAGGCGAACGGCGGTCCCACGCGCCTGCTCAGTGCTCTCTTGTGCGGCTCGAATCGCGGCATAGACGCGCGTTCCCGTACCGCCAAAGCGCTCAAGCGCCTGCTCGATGGCTGTCAACGTCTCATCGTCAGCCACATCTTCAATGGCCAGCACGATGCCATCGGCAACGCTGCCGGCGTCATTTGCCTTCAAGTCGACCGGGCGGGGGAGTGCGGTGCCGGAAAGTTGAGCATAGGCGGCGATGGCATCCTGCAGGTCCCAGAGCAAAAACTCAAGATCGGCACTATTGGGAATGCTGATATACGCAATGGTTTGCAGCGTTTTTGGTACATCGCTGCGCGCGGTCGGCTCCATGCTGCCTCCTTTCCGGTTGGTTTCCGTTTAGGTTACACCGTCCGGCGGCGCCCCGCCGCGCTATCCTAGTG
>DXLT01000141.1:1288-3901 GCA_019414555.1 Collinsella sp. | reverse complement strand
CAGAAAGACCGGCTTGTCGCAGCGCTTGAGCATGCGGGCGACCGACTCGTCCTCCTCGGTGACGCCGGTGCGGCCGTCGACCACAAACAGGATGACGGCGGCTTCCTCGGCGGCGGCGAGGGCCTGGTCGCGGATGGACGTGGCAAAGATGTCATCGCTCTTGAGCGGCTCGATGCCGCCCGTGTCGACGATGGTGAACTCGCGGCCGTTCCAATCGGCCGTGTGATACGAGCGGTCGCGCGTGACGCCGCGGGACTCGTGGACGATGGCGTCCGAGGTCTGGGCCAGGCGGTTAACGAGCGTGGACTTGCCCACGTTTGGGCGTCCGACGACGGCGACGATAGGTTTCATCTGCTCTCCTTTAATGGGTAGGGTCAGTGGAAGTGTTAGAGTCTGCGGGCACAATGCCAAGGATGCGCTCCAGGGTATCGAGCAGCTCATGCGGCATGGTCGACACCACATGAACCTCGGCGCCGCGACTGGTAAGGCTTGCGAGTAAATCGTCACGATGATACTCGTCAAGCGTCATGCCGTCAGCATTGAACATGAGCTTAGGCACAAAGAGCATAACCCCCGACAGGTCTTGGGGCAGCTGCTCCAGAATGTCACACGCGACGATGAGGCCGGTCACGTCCACGTTGCCGCCAAAGTAGCGGTTCTTGATGGCCGTGACAGTGCCGGAGAGTCCCTGGGGCGACTCCACAAAGCGGGCCACGGTGTTGCGTGCGCTGGCGCCCGAGAGGCACAGCAGGTGCTGGCTGCGAGCGGCGATGGCATCGCGGACATGGGCCAGACGTTCGGCGTCGGCGGCAAGAACGTCATCGGTCTCGTCCAGATACGAGCGGATCATGCCAATGCCGTCGTAGTACTGCGGGTAGCCGTCGTAAAAGTCAGCCTCGGGAGGATCGATGCCAGCGTCCAGATAGAACTCGTCGCTCATCTGGAAGGTGTGGCGGCCAAAGCGCTCATAGGCGCGGTCCTGGAAGGGCCTGATCATCGCGATGGTCTCGCGCGCCAGCTCGGGCTTGTCGCTGTAGGACCAGCTAAAACGGTTCTGATGCTTGGTAAAACCGAGCGGCACAATGCCCAGACTTGTGATTTGCTCGTGCTCCTCGCAAAAGCGCAGGGTCTTTTCCAGCTCCTCGCCGTCGTTCATGCCGGGGCACAACACGATCTGCGCATGAATCTCTATGCCGGCGGCCATGATGGCCTCGAGCACGTCCATGCCGCGCTGGGCGTTGCGGCCCATCATGCGGCGGCGGACGTCGGGGCTTACGGCGTGGACCGATACGTTCATGGGGCTCATGTTGCGATCGATAACGTTTTGCACGTCCTCGTCGGTGAGGTTGGTCAGCGTGACGAAGTTGCCCTGCAAAAAGCTCAGACGGTAGTCGTCATCGCGAATATAGAGCGTGGAGCGGCCGCCCTTGGGGAGCATCGTCATAAAGCAGAACACGCAGGCGTTCACGCAGGTGCGCATGCCATCGAAGATGGGGCCATCGAACTCAAGGCCCCAGTCCTCTCCCGGGAAGCGGTCGAGCTCGACGGGGGTGACGGTGTTGTCGCGCGGGTCGAAAACCTCGAGGTCGACGGTATCATCGTCGGCCTCCCAGAGCCACACAATCATGTCGGTAAGCTGCTCACCGTTGACCGTGAGCACGCGCATGCCCGGCTCGATACCCACATCCCACGCGGGCGATTCGGGACGCACGTTCTTTACGAGCGCGCCTTCACCCGGCTCGGGGTCGCGGCTGCGCCCGTAATCGGCCACCTCGGCGGCGTATGCGGGTACGGTCTGGTCCATGACTAGCGGCAAAGCTCCTTGATGCGCGTGACGGCGCGCTCGATGTGTTCTTGCGGGGTGGAGGCTCCGGCAGTGATGCCGATGTGGCGTACGTTGGCAAACCATGCGGCCTGTAGCTCGGAAGCCTCCTCGATGTGATGGGTGTGTTCGCAGACGTCGGCGCAGATCTGTGCCAAGCGGCGGGTGTTACCCGAGTTCTTGCCGCCCACCACGACCATGCAGTCGCAGCGGTTGGCAAGTGTGGCTGCTGCCTGTTGACGCTCACTCGTGGCGGCGCAGATGGTGTTGATCACACGCAGCTCCTGCACGCGCGGGGTTATGGCGGCCACGACCCCGGCGAGGTTCTGTGCGGTCTGGGTGGTCTGCACGACGAGGCCTACCTTGCCCTTGAGCGACAAGGCGTTGGCGTCCGCGGCACAGCTCACGACCTGCGCATCATTGCCGGCGTGGCCCAAGATGCCCTCCACCTCGGGGTGACCTGGCTCGCCTACGACCACCACGCGGTAGCCCTCGCGCACCAGTCGCTCGGCGGCCACGTGGACCTTCTTGACGTAAGGGCAGGTGGCGTCGACGACGTTAAGGCTACGCTTGCGGGCAGCATCGATGACCTGCGGCACCACGCCGTGGGCGCGGATGATTACGGTGCCCGACGCTGCGTCGTCCAGGGTTTCGGCCAAGCCAACGCCTGCCTCAGCGAGCTCGCGCACCACGATGGGGTTATGGATGAGCGGACCCAAGGTATGGACCTGAGTGCTCTCCCCTGCCTGCGGCGCGGCGGCCAGCGCCATGTCGAGCGCGCGCTGTACGCC
>DXLT01000141.1:0-1278 GCA_019414555.1 Collinsella sp. | reverse complement strand
GGCGATCTCGATGGAAGGCGCGGTGGCCTGGTCGGACGCAGTCGCGGCGGTGTTCGTCACGTTCTCGCTCATGGCTAGAACCTGCCCGGATGCTCGTCGCATAGATCGTCTCGCATGGCGTAGACGCGGTTCATGGCCTCGGACTCAAACCATTCCAGGCGCTCCGTGCGCTTTAGCCCGACCGGTGCGTCGGAAAGCGAGACGGCCTTGCCGGCGCGGATCCAGCACTTCTTGGGACGCATGATCTTTTTGCCCGCGGGCGTGATGTCGGACCAGCCGCAGATGGCGAGCGGGTTGACGGGTGCCTTGCCCATCTGGGCGATGAGCGCAAAGCCGCCGTGGACCTCGGGCTTGATCTCGCGCGAGCGGATGCGCGTGCCCTCGGGGAAGATTAGGACGTCCTCGCCGCGCTGCAGCGCATGCTGGGCGGCGCGCAGGCACTTCATATCGGCAGTACCACGCTCCACGGGGATGCCGCCAACGCGGCTAAAGGCCCAGCGCACAATCTTGCTCTTGGCGAACTCGGACTTAAAGATGGGACGAATGCGGCGCCCCCCAAAGAACAGCGCCGTCTCCACGGCCAAGAGCTCGGCCATCGAGGTGTGGTTGCAGATGACCACGCTGCCGCGGCCGTCCTGGCGCTCAAACAGCAGATCGGCATCCTCGACCTTCCAACGCCACATGAGCTTGGAGAAGGCCCAAAGGATTGCCATGACCACGAAAACGGTGCCGCGGATGAGCGCCGGGAACTCGGCGTAGGGGGCGTTGTAATAGTCCTCGGGCGTCTGCTTAAACAGGCGCATGGGCTACCTCCTTTGGTTGATGAGGTCCTCGATTATCGAGACGACCTCGTCGATGGTGTGGGCGGTGGAGTCGACGTGCACGGCGTCCTCGGCGGGCACGAGCGGGGCGACCTCGCGGCTGCTGTCGAGCTTGTCGCGCTGCTTAAGGGCGTCGAGGGTCTCGTCGACCTCGGCCTCGAGCTGCTCGGTGGTGAGCGGCTGGGCGTCGTTTTGGTGACGCTGCAGCACGCGGCGGCGGGCGCGCTCGCGCGGGTCGGCGGTCAGGAAGACCTTGACCTGCGCGTTAGGGAACACGACGGTTCCGATGTCGCGACCCTCGGCCACGATATCGCGGTCCTCTGCGGCACGGCGCTGATGGATGAGCATGGCGGCGCGCACGCCCGGGTAGGCCGAGACCTTGGACACGTTGGCGTCGACCTCCGGGGTGCGGATGGCGGCCGATGCGTCCTGGCCGTCGATGGTCAGGCTGTCTCTT
>DXLT01000140.1:3308-3911 GCA_019414555.1 Collinsella sp. | reverse complement strand
ATGTAGACGTCGACCGGCAGAATCTTGTCCGTGCCGCCCCAGACGCAGTAGTTGTCGTAGAAGATGCCACCGGTGCAGCCGCACGCGCCATAGGACACCACGATCTTGGGATCGGGCGCGGCCTCAAAGGCACGCAGGGCCGGCATGCGCATGGCACGCGGCACAGCGCCGGTGTACAGGAGCACATCGGCGTGACGGGGCGAGGGCACGACCTTGATGCCAAAGCGCTCGACGTCGAAAACGGGCGTGATGGAACCGAAGATCTCGATCTCGCAGCCGTTGCAGCCGCCACAGTCAACGCGGTAGACGTACACCGAGCGCTTGATCTTCTTAAGAAGGGTCGCCTTGGCCTTCTCGATGCTCTCGTCGAGCTCGATCTTGGTCGGGCGGTACTGAAGCCGCTCGGGCAAAAGCGTGGGTTCGGCCATGGTTACTCCTCCTTCGTATCAAAATCCATGATGATGCCCTCGACCGGCGCCGGACCGGCGGGAATCTCGGGCGCATCGGGGTTGAGCTCGCGGTCGATATACTCCGGGTTCACGCCGTGGCCGCCCAGATACTCCATGCCGGGGCCCTGGGGCTCGCCGGACGCAAGCGTCTCGT
>DXLT01000140.1:0-3298 GCA_019414555.1 Collinsella sp. | reverse complement strand
CTTTACGGCCGAGGCGGCGCGCAGGGCGTCGAGCTCGCGCTTGCACTCCTGGCACATACCGACGGTACGGGCGGCCTGCTCGGCCTCCATGCCGCCGGCCTTTTGCAGCAGGCGCTTGGCGTAGTCGATCTCCTTATGCGGGGCAAACGGCTTGCCGCAGCGCGAGCAGTGCTCGAGCGTGTAGACGCTCTTGCTGGTGAGGTCGTCCTTGCTCATGACGGCCAGCTCAAACTCCTCGGTGAGCTTGATGGCCTCCATGGGGCAGGCTTCCTCGCAGCGGCCACAAAAGATGCAGCGACCGTAGTCAATCGACCAGGTGATGGTATCGGCCGCAAGGTCGGTGTCCATGCGAATGGCATCGGCCGGGCACGCCACGCCGCAGGCACCGCAGGCGATACAAAGCTCGGCGTTGTGCTCGGGCTTGCCGCGCATGTCCTTGTTGGTGGGGAACGGCGCAAACGGGTACTTGACCGTCGCGTCGCCGGCCTTGGCGTTTACCTTCCAAAGCTTCAGCATATTAGAGCGCCTCCTCATCGAGCGGAGCGGCCACGGTGCCCTCGCCCGCAAGCGGCGACTTGTCGCGCCAGACGTTCTCGAACTGCTCCTTATCGAGCACGTGGTCGCGCTTGGCGGCGACATCGGTCACCGTCACGCGGTCGGTGCAGGAGTAGCACGGGTCGAGCGAGCCGACGATCAGCGCCGCGTCGCCCACGGTGTTGCCGCGGAACATGTAGCGCAGGACCGGCCAGTTGCTGTACGTGGCGGCCTTGGCGCGCCAGCGGTAGCACTTCTGGTTGTTGCCGAGCATGGCCCAATGCACGTCCTCGCCGCGCGGCGCCTCGGTGGCACCGATGGCGTACTTGTGCGGGGTGTACTCCCAATCCGTGGTGAGGATGGGACCCGACGGGCAGTTCTCGAGCATGGTCTCGATCATGTCGATCGAATCGTAGACCTCCTGGATGCGCACGGCGGTACGGCCGAAGGCATCGCAGGTGTCTGCCGTAGCAGCATGCATCTTTTGGACATCCGGATCGGCATAGCCGTCGAAGGGATGATCAAAGCGCACGTCGCGGGCATAGCCCGAACCGCGCATGAGCGGGCCGACCGGCGAGAAGTCGCGTGCGATCTTGCGGTCCAAGATGCCGATGCCACTCGTACGCTCAATAAAGTTGGGCGTCGAGAGCAAGACGTCGACGAGCTCCTGAACCTCGGAGCGCAGCTGGTGGATGGTCGTGAGGGTGGAGAGCTTCTGCTCGGCCAAAATGTCGCGACGCACGCCGCCGATCACGTTGAGGCCGTAGGTCTTGCGGTGACCGGAGAGCTTCTCGGCCAGGTCCATGGACTTCTCGCGGACGCGGAAGAACTGCTGGAAGCCGGAGTCGAAGCCCGTGTAGTGAGACGCCAGGCCAATGTTGAGCAGATGCGAGTGCAGGCGCTCGACCTCGAGCATGATAGCGCGGATGTACTGGGCGCGCGGCGGGACATGAATGCCCTGGGCGCGCTCGACGGCCTCGGCGTAGGCCACCGAGTGGGCGCAGCCGCAGATGCCGCAGATGCGGTCGGCGAGGAACGTCACGGCATCATAGTTCAGGCGCGTCTCGGCGACCTTCTCCATGCCGCGGTGCACGTAGAACAGACGGTAGTCGGCATCGACGATCGTCTCGCCCTCAACGAACAGGCGGAAGTGGCCGGGCTCGTCGGAGGTAATGTGCAGCGGGCCCATGGGAACGAGCGTGGTCTCCTTGCCCTTGGTGTCGGCCAAGAACTCGTAGTTTTCCATGTCGCTCGCGGGAGCGGGACGGAAACGGTAGTCCATGGAGTCCTTGCGCAGCGGGTACAGGCCGCTGGGCCAATCGTCGGGCAGCACCAGGCGACGACGATCGGGCAGACCCTCGGGGATCAGGCCGAACATGTCGCGCAGCTCGCGCTCGCCCCACACGCAGGCGGGGACGAACGGCGTCACGGACGGGAATGTCATCTTGGCGGGATCGACCTCGGTGCGCACGGTCACCCAGCCGGGGTCCTCCCCCTCCATGGAGATGACGTAGTACACGGCGTAGCGGCCGCACAGGCTGCGCTCATCGTTGCCGATGATCACGGGAATCCAGCCGTAGCGCTCGTAATACAGGTAGTGGACGGCCTCGGGCAGCTTGTCCTGCTTGACGGTAATCGTCAGCTGGTCCTCGCATTGCCACTCGACCTTCTCGATGCAGCCCGGAACGGCGCGGCGCAGAGCCTCGACATGGCTCTCGCAGCGACGGGCATACACCTTGTTCTCAGTTTCAATCATTCGTTACTCCACCTCGCTCTGAGCGGTCTCGGTACCGAACACAGCGCGGTACATCGGCGTCGCGTGAAGTTCCTCGGTGCTCTGCTCGAGCACGATGCCGGTCGCGGTCTCCACACCGTGCACGAGAGGCAGCGGGGTGGCGATGCCAAACCACAAGATCATGACGGCCAGGATGATTTCGGGGATAAGCATGAGCGCCGGGGCCTCATGCTTGCCCATACCCTGGGGTGCATGGCCGAATACCGACTTGAGTGCGATGCGGGTGAGCGCGGAGATGGCCACGGTAAGACCGAGGGCGACCACGACGACCAGCCACATGGGACCGGCGGTAACACCGGCGACAAAAGTCAGGAACTCGGAGATAAACATGCCAAAGGGCGGGAAGGCACCAAGGCCGAGCAGCGCCAGGACGGCGAGCGCGGCGGTTGCGGGGGCAACCTCGACGACGCCCTGGATCTTGGCCAGGCTACGCGTGCCAAAAGCGTGCTGGATGTTGCCGGACACGCAGAAGGCAAGCGTCTTGGTAAAGCCGTGGAACACGCAGTGCAGCAGGGCCGCGGCGATACCCAGTGGGCCACCGATACCCAGGCACAGGGCGATAACGCCCACGTTCTCCACAGACGAGTACGCAAAGCGGCGCTTGAGGTCGTCCTGGCGAAACATCGAAAGTGCAGCCACCAAAATGGACAGCGTGCCGACGATCAACAGCAAAAGCTGCGGATACTCGGCGCCCACGGCCTGGATAGTAAAGCCGTAGAAGCGCATGATCACAAGCATGGCGCACTTAAGCAGCACGCCCGAGAGCAGGGCCGAGACGGGGCTCGGGGCCTGGGAGTGGGCATCGGGCAGCCAAGTGTGCATGGGGAACAGGCCGGCCTTGGTGCCAAAGCCGATCACGACAAACGCAAAGGCGAGGCGCATGAGCGTCGGGTCGAACTGGTCGGCATACGGCAGCACGCACGACAGGAATGCGGCCTCGTGGGCGTTGGGAATCACGTCGGCGGCGTT
>DXLT01000014.1:6970-11939 GCA_019414555.1 Collinsella sp. | reverse complement strand
GCTCGTACAGCGCGACGCGTGGCGTGTATCTTAAGGACGCTTCGAGCGAGGGCCTCTCGGCTAAGTACGCTGACGGCATCCTGACCGTTACGGTTCCCAAGATCGTCGAGAAGAAGAACGTTACGAAGATCTCCATCGAATAACTTCGTTGGTGTTCTTCGCTATTAAAAGACAACAAAAGGGGCTGGGAAGCGATTCCCGGCCCCTTTTGCTGTTTAGGACAGTCTATTGAATGGTTGCTGGCCGATACTGGCTTGCGGGGCGTATCGAGAGTTTTCGCGATCCTTGGAGAAGGGTGGCGGAGCTGCCGAGCTCGTCATCCAGGGTTGCGGCTAGAGCTTTGGCATAGCTTTTGACGGTAAGGCTCGGACGATTGTTGTCTTGGCTGATATGCATGGCAATGAGCTGTTCGGTGCGATCGGTAACAAGTTCGCGCGCGGCTTCGGCGGCTTGGCCGTTGGAGAGGTGTCCCCTTGCAGACAGGATGCGCTCCTGAAGAAAGCGGGGATATTCTCCCTCGCGCAGCATGGTCACATCGTGGTTGCTTTCGAGCGCGAGGACTCGACAATCTTTGAGGGTGTTCATGGCTTGGCTCGATAGCTCTCCGGTGTCGGTAGCAAAGCCGATGGAATCATCGAGAGCATTAAATCGATAGCCGACAGGATTGATGACATCGTGCGATGTTGAGTAGGTTTGCACGTGGATGCCGGCAATGGGGAGCGTGTCGCCGGGGTCAAATTCCTCTACGGGCAGGTGCGCGAGGTTTTCTTTGCATGAAAGGGTATCCCTGCTGGCAAAGAGGGGACCATGCCAGTGCTTGCACCATACATCGAGCCCCTTGATATGGTCACCATGCTCATGGGTGATTACAAGAGCGGCGACGTCGTCTGCCGAGAGGCCAAGCTCCGCCATGCGTTTAAGTGTCTCGCGGCGGGACAGGCCGTTGTCGATCATGATGAGCCCCTGAGGCCCCTCGACGAGTGCGCAGTTGCCTTTTGAGCCGCTGCCAAGGATATGAAGGTGCAGACGAGACATAAGATTCCAAAGGATACAATGGGTGCGGACGAATAGAGGAGGAAGCAAATGCCTACGGTATCACAGCATTACGGACACCATGCCGTGCCCGGGGCAGTCGATGAGACCCGAACGAGGCAGCAGGCTGCTCCTGTCGTGCTCATGGTATCAGGCGGCGCGGACTCGACGGCACTGCTTCTTATGGCGTGCACATCAAAGCTGGATATCCAAGACGGGCGCGGTGTTGCCCCCATTGCTCGCGAGCGCCTGCATGTGCTGCATGTAAACCATCATCTGCGCGGCAAGGCGTCCGATGGCGACGAGGCCTTTGTGCGTGAGCTCTGCGCGAAATATGGTTTACCGCTGTGCGTGGAGCACGCTTATTTTGATGGGGAGTCGGGCAATATTGAGGCCGCGGCCCGCGAAGTGCGCTATGCCGCGGCGCGGAGGTATGTTCGCGAGCTCTGCGCCCAGACGGGGGCACCGCGAACGGCGGCTCGTATCTGCACCGCGCACACGTCTTCGGATCGCGCGGAAACGTTTTTGATGAACGCGATTAAGGGTTCGGGCCCCGCTGGCCTATCGAGCATTCCTCGCCGGAGGAATATCGTGGTACGTCCCTTGCTCGACCTAACTCATGGCGAGCTCGTGAGCTATCTACAGGTACATGGTCAGCCGTGGCGTGAAGACGAGAGCAATGAGGATATCTCGTATCTGCGAAACTACGTGCGCCATCGGGTAATGCCAGTGGTGGCACAGCGTAATGCGAGCGTGTGCAAGACGATTGGCGCCGCCTGTGAGATCTTGGGTGATGAAGATGCGTTTCTATCCCAGCTGTCGGCACAGGCGTTTCGAAGCTGTTTGCGCAAAGAGGCAGCGGGCGCACTGGTGCTCGATGCCAGGCGCCTTGCTGCGGCCGAGGTGGTAATCGCGCGGCGCATCGTGCGACTGGCGATCAAACGCATCGATCCGGACGCTCGTCCCGAGATGCGACATGTGGAGCGAGTCCTTTCCTGCGTTGCCGAAGGCACAGGCTCGGTCACGCTTCCGGCGGGAATTGACGCGCGCGTCGAGTTTGGCATGCTAGCGTTTAAGGCGCCGGCGGCTCGTGAGGGGCTGGTTGCGGACTGGATTACCATACCCGGTCGTTTGCCGTTGGGCGGGGGGCGCATGCTGGTCGCAGAGCCGATGGCCGTTGAGCCGGGATGCGATATCGTGCGCCGCGCCCGTGAGCTTGCGGCTGCCGGGGAAGTGACAGCTTTGGTAGACGCGGCTGCCCTGGGTTTTGCCGACAGCGATAGTGAGCGGATCCTGGCGGGCTCACGTGGCGAGATCCCTGCAGAGGCGCGATTGGCGCGCCTGTGGGTGGACGGTCCCGCACCGGGAGACGTGATGTGCCCGTTAGGAATGAGTGGCCGAAGCAAGAAGGTATCCGACTTGCTAGGCGAGGCTCGCATTCCCGTTTCCGAGCGCGCCGGCGTGCCCGTGGTGAGGACGGCGCCGGGAGGTGCTGTGGTGTGGGTCGCCGGAGTTCGCGCGGACGAACGTTTTAAATGCACGGCGGCGACGCGTGTGGCTTATCTGCTTCGCGTGGTTGACGCGGATTAGCCCCTCGCACCAGCTGTTCTGTGCGGCGTTGACGGTATTCCCGCGCTGATGGTGCGCGGGCTGGAAAATATACCCCGTGCGCTGCTAGAATGTGTAGTTCGCGTCCATACGGCGGTGTGTGGGCGATTAAGCACAAGAAAGGGTTGTCATGGCTTCTCAACATCCGGATATCGAGAAGGTTCTGTTTACGCAGGAGGATATCGACGGCATCGTTTCTCGCCTGGGCGAGGAGATCACTCGCGACTACGCGGGTAAGGATCTGGTGCTGATCGCGGTTCTGCGCGGTGCCGTTGTCTTTATGGGCGACCTGATGCGCAAGATTGAGCTACCGACCAACATCGATTTCATGGCTGTTTCGAGCTATGGCGACGGTGTGAAGTCTTCGGGCATCGTGCGTATCATTAAGGATCTGGATATCGACATCCGTGGTCGCGACGTGCTGATCGTCGAGGACATTCTGGACTCGGGCCTGACCCTCAAGTACCTGATGAAGAACCTCGAGAGCCGCAAGCCCGCTTCGCTGGAGGTCGCTGCCTTCCTGTGGAAGGACGTTGAGGACCGCACCTCGGCCATCACGCCCAAGTATGTTGGAACCCATTGCCCCGATGCCTTTGTGGTGGGCTACGGCCTCGACTATGCCGAGCGCTATCGTAACCTTCCGTATCTGGGCATTTTGAAACCGGAGGTTTATTCGTAAGATGCCCGACGACCATAACGATAACAATTCCCAGACTCCCCGGGAGCCTAAGATCCCGGGGATGCCCGGAGGCAAGAAGCCCACGCGTACGGGCTGGCTGTATTTTATTTTGGCTTGCGCGCTTCTGGGCTACGCCTTCTTTAACATGGGCTCCGGCTTTGCCAATTCCAGCAATACCGTTAAGCTCGCGACGAGCGAGATGGTGAGCGCCATCAAGCAGGATCGCGTCGAAGATCTGACCTATACGGTTCAAGACGGAAGCGTGACGGGTCATTACTGGAAGACGAAGAAGGACAAGGGCGATACGAGCGAGCTCAAGAGCTTCTCCTCGACCTATGTCGGCTCCGATTCGCTTGCCGAGCTCATGGCGGAGCACCCCGATACCAAGTACATCGTCAACACCAACGATCCCGATTTTTGGGGCGACTTGGCGATGAGTGTGCTGCCGACGATTGCCCTGATCGCCATCATGTTCTACTTTATGCGCCAGATGATGGGCGCCAACAACAGGAACATGCAGTTTGGCAAGACCAACGCCAAGACCAACGAGGCCACACGCCCCAAGGTCAAGTTTGAAGACGTTGCCGGCGTGGACGAGGCAGTCGAGGAGCTCGAGGAGATCCGTGACTTTTTGAGCGATCCGGATCGCTATCGCAAGCTGGGCGCCAAGATCCCGCGTGGCGTGTTGCTGGTTGGCCCTCCGGGCACCGGTAAAACGCTGCTGGCCAAGGCCGTTGCCGGCGAGGCGGGCGTGTTGTTCTTTAGCATCTCGGGTTCCGACTTTGTCGAGATGTTCGTAGGTGTCGGCGCCAGCCGTGTGCGCGACCTCTTTAAGGAGGCCAAGTCCCAGGCCCCGTCGATCATCTTCATCGATGAGATCGATGCCGTGGGACGTCAGCGCGGAGCTGGTTTGGGCGGCGGTCACGACGAGCGCGAGCAGACGCTCAACCAGCTGCTGGTCGAGATGGACGGTTTTGAGGAGAGCGAGTCGGTCATCCTGATCGCTGCGACTAACCGTCCTGACATCCTGGATCCGGCATTGCTGCGTCCCGGTCGTTTTGACCGTCAGGTTACGGTCGACCGTCCGGATGTGAAGGGCCGCGAGCAGATCTTGCGCGTGCATGCCGAGAACAAGCCGATGGACGAGGACGTGAAGTTTGAGAAGCTCGCCCAGATGACCGTTGGCTTCACCGGCGCCGATCTGGCAAATCTGCTCAACGAGTCTGCGCTGTTGGCTGCCCGCCGCCATCGTTCCGTGATCTCGATGGACGAGGTCGAGGAATCGATGGAGCGCGTGATTGCCGGACCGCAGCGCAAGGGTCGCGTGATGACCGAGGCCGAGCGCACCACGATTGCCTACCATGAGGGCGGTCACGCTTTGGTGGGCCACATCCTGGAGCACTCCGATCCGGTTCATAAGATCTCGATCGTCAGCCGCGGTCAGGCCCTGGGCTACACACTGCAGCTTCCGCAGGAGGATCACTTCCTCAAGACCAAGAACGAGATGCTCGACGAGCTCGCCGTGTTCTTGGGCGGTCGCGTTGCCGAGGAGCTCATGTGCGACGACATCACGTCGGGCGCGAGCAACGATCTGGAGCGCGCGACCAAGATGGCGCGCGAGATGGTCACGCGCCTGGGCATGAGCGAGGA
>DXLT01000014.1:0-6870 GCA_019414555.1 Collinsella sp. | reverse complement strand
ATCCTGGCGGCCAAGGAGGAGCGCAATGCCAAGGCGGCCGGCATGCCGACCAAGAAGCGCACGCCCCGTATGAGCGAGGAAGAGCTGGCGGCTGATGCCGCGGCCTTTGCGCAGGCGGCCATGCAGGAGGATGCCGAAGTCGCATCCGATGATGCTGGCGATGACCATGCCGTCGTCGATGCCGACGCCGACGCCGACAAATAGTCTTTGTGGCGAAAGCCTCCGCGGGGAAACCTGCCGAGGCTTTTTCTTTTGAGCGATATGGGACCGTCTGTTGATTGGGGACAGACTTAAATGAGCGTTTTCACGCATTTAAGTCTGTCCCCAATTAACATTGCTGCGGCACTTTGCTCGGCTAAAGCGTACAATAGCGCCTATGCGAAAGGGGAACAGATGATCAACGAAACTATGTATGCTCGCGGCGCGGAAAGCTCCATCATCCGTGAGATTTTTAGCTATGGCCTTGAGCGCAAGGCGCAGATCGGTGCGGAAAACGTATTCGATTTTTCGCTGGGCAATCCGAGCGTTCCGGCGCCCGCTGCTGTGGCTGAGTCGATTAAGAAGGCCCTGGAGCTGCCGAGCGACCAGCTGCACGGCTACACGCCCGCACCGGGCCTGCCGCAATGTCGTGCCGCTGTGGCCGAATCGCTCAACCGCCGCTTTGGCACGAGCTATGAGGGCAAAGACGTATTTATGACGGTGGGTGCCGCGGCTTCGCTCACCTGCACGCTCAATGCCGTTACGAACCCGGGCGATGAGGTTGTTGTTATCGCCCCGTACTTTCCGGAGTATCGCGTTTGGATTGAGAAAGCCGGCTGTACGTGTGTTGAGGCGCTCGCCGATGAAGATACGTTCCAGCTGAGCGTGGACAACGTGCTCAAGGCGATCAGCGATAAGACGGCGGCCGTCATCATTGACTCTCCCAACAATCCGACCGGTGCCGTATATACATGCGACACGCTGACGCGACTGGCCAATGTTCTGCGCGAGGCCAACGCTCAGCGCGATCCCGAGAATCCGATTATGCTCATCTCGGATGAGCCGTACCGCGAGATTGTGTACGGTGCCGAGGTGCCTTGGGTGCCCTCGATCTACGAGCACACCATCGTGTGCTACTCGTATTCCAAGTCGCTGTCGCTGCCGGGCGAGCGCGTGGGGTGGATCTTGGTTCCCAACACCAATCCGCAGGCTGCCCGTCTGATGCCGGCTGTTGCGGGTGCTGCCCGTACGCTAGGTTTTGTATGCGCACCGGCACTCTTCCAGCGCGTAATCATCGATTGCATCGATGAGCCGAGCGATGTCGAGGCCTATGCGCGCAACCGCACCGCGCTTACCGACGCACTAGCGGAGTACGGCTACACCTATGTTGAGCCGGATGGTGCATTCTACCTGTGGGTGAAGGCGCTGGAACCCGATGCGAATGCGTTTTGCGAGCGTGCAAAGAAGTATGAGTTGCTTGCGGTTCCCTCGGACAGCTTTGGTATGCCGGGTTGGTTCCGCCTGGGCTATTGCGTGAGTTACGAAACGATTATCAATTCGCTACCCGCTTGGAAACAGTTGGCGGACGAGTATCGTTAAAAGTAAAGCGCTCTGCCTACAATGTTTTACGTGAAACGGGGTTTGGTGTTAAGCCAGACCCCGTTGTCATGGACGTTGTGTCTTTGGGATGGAGTGGTTTTACGACTATCGAAGGCTATGCGTACAATGAATATAAGCGACGGCCGTGCCAGATAAGGAGACCTGATGCCCTACCTGCTTTCTTGTGACATTCATACCCATACGATATTCTCTGCGCATGCATATTCGACCATTGAGGAGAATGTGTACTGGGCGGCAGAGCGTGGCCTGCAGGTGCTCGGATCTGCCGACCATCTGAGCTCTATGGTTACGGCTTGCCCCAATGACCTGCGCAGTTACCAATTCTTTATCAACCAGGATATCTGGCCGCGCATTTGGAGCGGCGTGCTGGTGCTGCGTGGTGCCGAGGCCGATATCGTTTCGCTGGACGGAAGCCTGTTTGGCGAGGACACTCCTGTCACGCTCGATATTGCCGGCGATTCGTACAGCCGTCAGCATTCGCTGTTCGATTTGGTTACGCGAAATTTGGATTATTTGGTTGCGAGCGTGCATAATCCGCAGATTGCTGAAGGCGCGACGCTGGCCCAGACGACCGAGATGTATATCAATGCCCTGGAGCACCCCAAGGTGTTCATGCTGGGTCACACGGGGCGTTCGGGCGTGCCGTTCGATATCGACGAGGTGCTGTTGGCGGCTAAGGCCAAGCACAAGATTATCGAGATCAACAACCATAGTCTTGAACACGGTGTCGACACTGAGCATTGGGCCGTATGCCGCAAGATCGCCGAGCGCTGTGCCGAACTGGGCGTGGGCATTGGCGTGTCGACCGATGCCCACATTGGCATGGCCATTGGCAAGCTCGATCACGCGCGCAAGATGCTCGACGAGATTCACTTCCCGCTGGATTTGATCGTGACGCGCGACCGCGAGACGCTGCTGCGCGAGATGGCGGCAGCCGGCGTGTGCGATCTGCGCAATGGGATGTAGCGGAGTTTATAAACCAAGCGAAGGGGGCGGCCCAGGCGGGTCGCCCCCTTTCTTGTCCCAAAAATCTACTGAGGTTGGTTAGCGGCGTTCGAGGACCGCTACGGTTTCGGTGTGGTCGGTGTGAGGGAACATGTCGACTGGCGTGATCTTGAGCAGGCGATAGCCTCCGTCGAGGAGCTGGTGCAGGTCGCGCTCTTGGGTCACGGGGTTGCAGCTGATATAGGTGATGCGGCGCGGCTTAAGTGCGCAGGCAGCTTCGAGGAACTCGGAGGTAGAGCCGGCGCGCGGCGGGTCGATGGAAAGGACGTCGATCCGCTCGTTGTTATCGGCGGCATCCAGGATGTAATCGGTGGCGTCGTCGGCCATAAACCAAGCGCTGCGGGTGAGGCCGTTGAGCTCGGCATTGCGACGTGCATCGGCAATGCCCGCCGGGTTGCGCTCTACGCCGAGCAGCATGATGCCGATACCCTTGTTCTGGGCATCTTTAGCTGCGCAAAGACCGATGGTACCGCTGCCACAGTAGGCATCCATGAGCACATCGCCCTGGTGCAAATCCATGCCGTCGATAGCGAGCTGATAGAGCAGCTCGGTCTGTTGCGGGTTGGTCTGATAAAACGCGGTGGGGGAGATGTTGAATGCGCAGCCGAGCAGCTGGTCGCGCATGTATTCGGCGCCATACACGATGCGGGTTTCCTCGCCCAGGATGGCATTGCCGGGGCGGCCGTTGATATTCTGTGCAACGGTGACGATGTGCGGATCGAGCGAGGCGACGGCCTCAAAGAATTCCTGTGCATGCGGCAAGTCGCGCTGAGCGGTCACGAGAGTGACCATGATCTGGTCGGTGCGCCAGCCGCAGCGCACGACGGCATAGCGAAGCAAACCAAGATGCTTGTCCTCATTAAAAGCGGGAATATGCAACCGCTCAGCTTCGCGTGCGATGCCGTTGAGAATCTGGCGCGCACCCGGGGCCTCGACAGGGCATTCGGGAACGGCGACGATCTTGTGCGTGCCGCGCTCAAAAAAGCCGCAGCGGACAGCGCCCTCCTTGCCGGGAGCAAAGGGGGTGGCAGCCTTATGACGAAAACCACGCGGCGCAGGATACTTGCCCGGATCGCCCAGGGTAACACCCATACCGCGAATAGGATCAACGGTGATACCCTCACGCTCACAAAGCGAAGCAAAAAGCTCCTCCATAGCAGCTTGCTTAGCTGCCAGCTGCTTTTTATAAGGACGATTGATCGCCGTGCACCCACCGCAAGATTTCATGTTTGAACAGGGAGACTTGGGATCCACAACCTTACGTGTAGACGAAATCGGATCTTTATGCGGGCGCTTGGTGCGAGTCTGAGATGCCTTATCCCCGCTCCGACAAGAGCTGGGACGCTTGGCCTTAGCCTTGCTCTTGGCCGACTTACCCTTCGCGTCCTGAGACGACTTGGATTTCTTAGAAGTTTTTTTCTCCTCTGACCCCTCAGCTGCCTCGATCAAAGCACGACGAGCCTTACGCTCCGCACGAGATTCTGCCATGAATTAACCCCACTAATTGTACAAATTGAAATCTGAAAGCATTGTACCGTGCCAAGCTAGCGGACGATATGCAAGCGCCCATTTCATATCAGTGATAAGTCCAGCCCCGGTGCCCGGCGGGCAAACCCTCCCTTGTACTTTATCAAGGTAGAGTGTATGATTCTGAACGTTACATGACTCACTTTACTTAACTAAAGTGCCATCAAGGGGGAATACCATGAATACCGATATGTCTCGTCGTCAGTTTGTTGGTCTAGCCGGCTCACTCGCTACGGTTCTAGGCCTTGGCCTGGTTGGCTGTGGCGGTGCCGGCAAGGGCTCCGCTGCTGGCTCTACCGCGGCCAAGGATGTGAAGGGTGCCGCCGAGTCCAAGAAGCTCGTGGTGGGCTTTGACAAGTCCTATCCTCCGTACGGTTTTGTGGGCGATGACGGCGAGTACACGGGCTTTGACCTCGACCTTGCCAAGGCCGTTGCCGATAAGCAGGGCTGGGAAGTCGATTACGAGGCCATCGATTGGGATGCCAAGGACACGCTGCTCAACTCCGGCGCCATCAACTGCATCTGGAACGGCTTTACCATGGAGGGTCGCGAGAGTGACTACACGTTCTCCGAGCCGTACATGCTCAACGAGCAGGTGCTCGTGGTCAAGAAGGATGCGGGCATCAAGAGCTGGGATGATCTTGCCGGCAAGACGGTGATCACCCAGACCGATTCCGCTGCTCAGGACGTGCTCGAGGGCGATCAGAAGGATTTGGCGGCGACGTTTGCCACGCTCGACACCATCGGTGAGTACAACACAGCCTTTATGCAGCTTGAGAGTGGTGCGGTCGATGCCGTGGCGTGCGACCTTTCGATTGCTCAGTATCAGCTTGCCGCAAAGCCCGATGCCTATACGCAGCTTGATAAGCCGCTGTCCAGCGAGCACTATGCCGTCGGCTTTAAGAAGGGCGACACCAAGTCGGCCGACGCCGTGACCGAGTCGCTCAAGGCGCTCTACGAGGACGGCACGGTCAAGGACCTGTGCGACAAGTACGCGAGCTACGGTCTATCCTTCGATAACTGGGTCCTGAAATAGCCACAGCACCCAACCTTGCGGCTCCAACCCTCCTCGCGTACCAAAGTACGCTTCGTCGGGCTTGTCGCTCGCAATCTTGGGCACTGTGCCTATTTCAAATAAGATTTGCTGTTCTGTTGTCGCGAAAGAGAGCATAGGTTGTCTATTCAGGTCATGATGCAGATGCTTGGCCAGGGATTCTTGGTCAGCTTGCAGCTGTTTGTGCTGACGCTGCTCGGGTCGATTCCGCTGGGAATCCCCGTGGCGTTCATGCGCATGAGCAAAATTGCGCCGCTTCGCTGGATCGCGCGCATCTATATTTCGGTGATGCGCGGCACGCCGCTCATGCTACAGATGTTTGCCATCTACTTTGCCCCGTACTACGTGTTCGGCATCTCGCTCACGCCCGATTCCAAATGGACGGCATGCGTCGTGGCGTTCATCATCAACTACGCCGGCTACTTTGCCGAGATCTATCGCTCGGGCTTGCAGTCCATTCCGCGCGGTCAATACGAGGCAGCCGAGGTGCTGGGCTATTCGCGCACGCAGACGTTTCTGTATATCGTGATGCCGCAGGTCGCCAAGCGTATTCTGCCGGCGATGGGCAACGAGATCATCACGCTGGTCAAGGACACGTCGCTGGCGTTTGCCATTGGCGTGGGTGAGATGTTCTCGACCGCCAAGGCGCTGGTTGCCTCGCAGGTGAGCATGGTGCCGTTTGCGATTGCGGCGCTGATCTACTGGGTCTTTAACTTTGTGGTCGAGATGCTGCTGGGCGCCGCCGAGAAAAAATTGGATTACTACCATGATTAATTCGGTAATGAATATAGCGAACGCGCGCAAGGCGTTTAGCGGCAATAAGGTGCTCAAGGATATCTCACTCGAGGTAAAGCGTGGCGAGGTTGTGGCGATTATCGGGCCTTCGGGTGGCGGTAAGTCCACGCTGCTGCGCTGCGCCACGCTGCTCGAGACGCTCGACGGTGGCTCGCTTTCGTTTGGCGACCTTGCCGTCGCGACGGATGCGGGTTCGGGCGCGGTGTACGCAAAGGGCGATGTGCCTAAACAGGCGCGCTCGCGGTTTGGTCTGGTGTTTCAGAACTACAATCTGTTCCCGCACTATACGGTGATGAAAAACATCACCGACGCTCCGGTTCGCGTACTCAAGCGTCCGCGCGAGCAGGCCGAAGCGCGTGCGCGTGAGTTGATCGCGCAGATGGGGCTTACGGGCAACGAGAACAAGGTGCCATGTGAGCTTTCGGGTGGTCAGCAACAGCGTGTGAGTATCGCCCGCGCCTTGGCGCTCGACCCGGAGATCTTGTTCTTTGACGAGCCGACTTCGGCGCTCGATCCCGAGCTAACGGCCGAGGTGCTGCGTGTCATTAAAGACCTTGCCGCGCAGAATATGACGATGGTGATCGTGACCCACGCAATGCAATTTGCGCGCGATGTTGCCGACCGCGTGGTCTTTATGGACGGCGGTCGCATTGTCGAGGAGGGTCCTGCCGAGCAGGTTATCGATCACCCGCGTGAGCAACGTACCCGTGAGTTCTTGAGCCGTATCGAGGGCTAGGCTCAGCTATATATTGAGAAAAAGCCGCCGCAGGTCTTATGGTCTGCGGCGGCTTTTATTTGTATCGATGGGGTTTAATAATCGCCTCGCATGCGCTCTTCTTCCTCTCGCCGCCTGTATTCATACGTGCGCCGAAAGGTATGCATGGACGGTC
>DXLT01000139.1:0-3963 GCA_019414555.1 Collinsella sp. | reverse complement strand
CCTTTCTTGTTGTCTCTATATAGACGGAACGGGTCTCAACCGAACGACGGAATCGCATGCGATCCGCATCCGATTGAAAACCCGCCCCTCAACATGATACGAAAGACGATGGAAGTCAATAAATCTTAGAGAAGTTCTTTGCGAGAAGCCAAGTAGGCATGAGCATGGCGCTCAAGAACCTCGTCCTCGACGCTCGTTAGGCGAATGGCGCCGAGCGCCGCGGGCAGCGGCAACATGCTGCGGTTCGAGCGTGCAAACTGCTGCTTGCGGAACTCCTCGATATATGCGGCAGACTCCAGATCGAAGGCAAGTTCCTCGATACCAAAGTCCTCCAAGCAGTCATCGACCTCAAAGACGTAATCGATATCGAAATCGCAGGCATCATGTGCAAGGCGTGCCTCAAAGCGAATGCCCTCGGACAACAGCTGGTAGGCAGGGACCTGCGAAGCGGCATCGCCCAAGCAGACGCGCAGGGCGCGCTCCCCCGTCTTGCCAAAATCGAGCGCATGGCGGGCGCTCGGGTTCGTGGCCATCAGTACGTCCTTGCGGGCAGTCTGAGACCATTGAACGGCATTGACGAGCGCGACCTCCTCGCCCGCGAGAATCTCGGGGACGGTCTCAGTAAACTGATTCCAACGGGACTTACTGCTCGAAAGCATGGTGCCAACAAGTACCACATAGCCGAGCTTGAGGTACTCGGGGTCCGCCTCGCGAACAAGGTCGAGGTCACACACGACCAAGCCCGGTTCGGGACGGAACGCGATAGCGGGAAGCGCATTGGCCGACGAGGCGACGAGCGGCTTCATGGACGTCGCGACCGTGAACATGGCGTCGAAGGTCGTCGGCAACAGCGCGCACTCAGTTCGGCCGCACCACTGGTTGGCGCACCAGCTAACAACCGAGCAGGTTGCGGCATCGCCAACGGCGACAACCAGATCGTCGCAGGTAACGCCGTTGGCAGACAGGGCGCCAAAGATAGCATCGGCATCGGCCAGCGTAGCACCGGCAGGCGAAACCTCGAGGACGAGCTGCGACACGGCAAAGCCGGCATCGACCAGCGCATGCTCGACGACCTCACCAAAACGCTCGGATGTGACGTCGTTCCAAACTACCATCGCACGCTTAGGCTTGCCAACGACCGAGGCAAACATGCGCGACAGCTCCTCGAACGCGCCCAATCCGACGCGGACATCGACACTGCGGTTTTGGAAATTGATCAGTTGACGGCGAATCATAGCAGTCCACGCTCCAAAAGCATCTCGGCACAAAGGTAGGAAACGTCCTCGAAGGACTTGTTGCGAATATCAAGGGTAAGGTCGGCGGCTTGGCGATACAGCGGACGGCGATGCTCAAACAGGCGCGCAGCATGCTCGGGCGAGCGGAAATCGGGGCGCGTGTCGGACCGACGAATCTGGCGAATTGAATCCTCGAAGTCGCCCTCGAGGTACACGCACGTACCCATTTCGTGCATCAGCTCAATATTCACCGGCGTCTCGACGATACCGCCCCCGCACGAAACCAACAGGCTGCGCTCGCTTTGGAGCGAACGGAGCGCCGAGGTCTCGAGCTCGCGAAAACGATCCTCGCCCTCGGTCTCAAAAATCTCGGTTACCGACTTGCCGCAACGGCGCACGACCAGGCGGTCGGTATCGACAAAACGCCGCTTAAACATAGTGCCGACGTTGCGCGCGAGCGTCGATTTGCCCGCGCCCAAAAAGCCGATAAAGAAGATATGGTCGCAGCCGTGTTTGGTGTGCTGGGACATAGCGAGACCTAATCCTCGCAGGGAAGGTCGCGCAGGGCCCGGCGCTCAAAGATACGGAAGATCTGCGTATACCACAGGTCCTGCGTCGCCTGCGGCTTTACCAAGATGGTATCGACGCCGGCGAAGTTGCCGCTCCACACGTCCGTGTAGAGCTGATCACCGATCAGCACCGCCTCGTCGGCCGTGGCGCCGAGGCGCTTAAGACCCGC
This sequence comes from Collinsella sp., assembly GCA_019414555.1. Lineage (GTDB taxonomy): Bacteria > Actinomycetota > Coriobacteriia > Coriobacteriales > Coriobacteriaceae > Collinsella. Next base: position 1,989 of record DXLT01000139.1, on the reverse strand, counting down.
CTTGAGGGCAAACGGCGCCGGCTTCATGGCATGGCTGATGGCCTCGAGTCCCAGCTCGCGTGCTGATGCCATGACCTGGTCGCGATGCCAGTTGTTGGACACCATGCACAGCTTAAAGCCTTTGGCGCGGGCGGCATCGAGCCAAGCGGAAACCGCGGCGGGAACCTGCTCGGTGTCGCGCGGCACCAAGGTGTTATCGCGATCGAGCAGAATGGCGCGTTTGCCGTCGGCCCAGAGGGTATCGAGGTCGATGCGATCGACCGAGGCAACGTATCGTTTGGGGCTAAAAATCCTCATGCTAATTCCAAGACTGTTGATGCTCTTCATAGGTTTGCGAGAAGTACTCCTCGTCCTGCGTAATGTAGAAATACAGGTCATCGGAGTCGGTCGGCTCAAGCGTGGCCTTGAGCGCCTCGAGCGACGGAGAGCAGATGGGCGTGGGCGGCAGGCCCTCGTGCTTATAGGTGTTATACGGGCTATCGCTTTGCAGGTCGTCGGCGGTAACCTCTCCACCGGTGACATACATCATGGTCGCATCGCTGTTGAGATAGCGCAGACCGTCGAGCTTGCCGGCAAGGCGGTTGTAGAAGACCGAGGCCACGTGCGCACGTTGATCGGCGTTGAGGCCCTCGCGCTCAACGATAGAAGCCAAGTTGACGATGTCGTAGTCGGACATCTCCACACCGTAGCGCTCCTTGATCTTGGCTTCGCAGCTCGCAAAGTCTAGCGACTTATACTCGGTCTTAAACTGATCGAGCATAGCGCGAATCACGTCATCGGCCGTAGGCGAATCGCCCAGCGAATAGGTCTTGGGGAACAAGAAACCTTCGAGCGAGTCGTTAGCCGCGCCCTTAAGGAAGCTATAGTCGTCCACGTAGTTGGAGGCCTTAGCCTGGTTGAGGAAGTCTTCCTTAGAGATGCCATCGTAGGCCTGGGCCACACGATCGGCGACTTGATCGACCGTCAGGCCCTCAGGGATAGTCAGCGCATTAGAGCTCGCGTTGGGACCTTCCATGAGCTGCTGAACAACCTTGGTCGCATCCATGAGTGTAGTGAACGAGTAAGTACCAGGCTTGAGCGACATATCGGCATTGAGCTTTTTCACCGCCGCATAATAATCCATGGGATTTTCGACGATATGGTTCTCGGAGAGAATCGAGGCGATCGTATCGCCCGAAGCACCGTCGGGAATGGTCACCGTAACCTGCTGACCAGCCGTGACCTTCGTATCCCCACCGGCGAAGAAGCCCTTGACGGCCGGCACGGCAAAGAAAGCGATCGCAGCAAGCGCAAGCACGGCGACGACGCCACCGATAATCATAGGCACCGGGGAGCTTTTCTTTTGTGTACCACGGCGGACGTGCGCGTTATAGCTCGAGCGCGTAGCCGGAGCAACGCCGTGGGAACCGAGGGCGTGATGCGAATGCGGCTGGGGGGCCTGCACTCGCTGGGTAGATGCCTGCTGCTTAAAGCGGGTACCGCCTGCAGGCTGGGCCGAACGAGCAGAAGGCTGCTGAGCCGTCCGCTGAGCAGGCTGGGCCGAACGAGAGGAGGACTGCACCGGACGCGCGGCAGACTGAGCTGCGCGCTGCGTCGGCTGCGCAGGGCGCTGACCAGGCTGAGTAGGGCGCGACGAGGGCTGACCCTGACGACTCTGCCGGCGCGGATCGGAAGCGCTAGGCATGCGAAACCTCCTCGTTTTTACGATCGAGCCATGTCTGCAAGAACAGGCTGGCGGCGATCATGTCAATCTTGCCCCTCATCTGCTTTTCGTTGAGTCCCTGCTCTCGCAGGATTCGCTTGGCCTCCTGCGAGGACAGACGCTCGTCCTCAAACTCCAGAGGAAGTTCGAGCTCGTCGGCAATCTTTTGCGCCACAGCGGCAACGCGCTCGGCCTGAGGGCCGGGCTCACCGGCCATGGTCAGGGGACGTCCGCTTACCAGGATGTCGGGCTCATAGTCCTCAACCAGGTAGCGGAACGTCTTGGCC
>DXLT01000138.1:0-4011 GCA_019414555.1 Collinsella sp. | reverse complement strand
GCCGCCGTTGGCAAAGAAGGCGCCCGGTTTCATCGCGGCGAAGAACTCGGCGTTCGCCAGGCCGCGGGTCTTGGGTGTGCTGGGCATAAAGGATGCGACGACGTCGGCCTCAGCCAGGCGCTCGGGCAGGGCGTCCATGCCGTCCATGTCCTCAAACACAATGGGGTAGACGAGCGGATGGCGCTTGATGCCGCGGACGTGCGCGCCCATGCCGCGGCAGAGCGTGGCGAAGTGGCCGCCGATATCGCCCGCGCCCAGCACCAGCACATTGGCGTTTTTGAGCGAGGTGACCGGCCCCAAATCCTCCCAGCGATGCTCGCGCTGCAAGTCGTGATAGCCGGGCAGGCGCTTCATCATAGACAGCACCATGGCAAACATGTGCTCGCTTACGGCCTGGCCGTAGGCGCCCACCGAGCAAGACAGTTTGGCGTCGGCCGGCACGGTGCCAGCGGCAAGGTAGTCGTCATAGCCCGCGGTCTGCAGTTGCAACAGCTGGAGATGCTCGCATGCCGTGAGCATGTCAGGGTCGATGTTGCCCAGGATCACGTCGGCATCGGCGACCTGTTCGCGCGTGATGGCGTCGGCACTCGTGTAGATAAAGTCCTCGCCCGGAGCGCTCGACTCGAGGATCGCGCGATGGCGGTCGTTGACGGGCAACAAAACCAGGATGTTCACAAGCAGTCCTCTCCGCTTGACCTGCCAAAAAGGGACAGGTTTATTTTGGCAGGTTTTATCAGGCAAAACGCTATAAAAACGCCGGGCTTCGCGACGGCTAACATATCCATCGCGAAGCCCGGCGCATCTACAGCTACCAGCTCAGCAGCTCGTAACCGCCCTCGGTCACCACGAGCTGTACCTCGCACTGGGCCGAATCGCTGCCGTCCTTGGTGCGCACGCACCAACCGTCGCCCTTGCTGATCTTGATGTCGGGCGCTCCGGCGTTGACCATGGGCTCAATGGTAAAGACCATGCCCGGGGCCATGATGGTGTCCACATCGGGCGCCTCGGTGGTAAAGCCCACAAACGGGTCCTCGTGGAACTCTTTGCCAATGCCGTGTCCGCCGTACTCGCGCACTACGCTAAAGCCGGCGTCCTCGACCGTCTTTTGCACGGCCTCGGCCATAACGGAGAGCGGCAGCCATGGCTTGACGGCTGCCAGACCCGCCTCCACGCTGGCGCGGGTGACGTCGACCAGGCGCTGGCGCTCGGCAGAGACCTCGCCGATGCAGAACATGCGGCTCGAGTCGCTAAAGTAGCCGTCCAGGATCGTGGAGCAGTCCACGTTGATGATGTCGCCCTCGTGCAGCACATCCGCATCGCAGGGGATACCGTGGCAGACGACGTCGTTGATCGAGGTGCACACGCTCTTGGGATAGCCCTCGTAGTTGAGGTCGGCCGGCGTGCCACCGTGCTCGACGGTGTAGTCGTAGATCATCTGGTCGATCTGGTTGGTAGTCATGCCTGCGGCGATATGCTCGCCCACATAATCGAGCACGCCCACGTTGATGGCGGCCGAGCGCTTGATGCCCTCGATATCGGCGGGCGTCTTGTAGAGCGTGCGGGGCAGGACCTCCCAGCCCTCTTCCCACAGGCGCTCGAGGCGCTCATCAAAGGCGTTATGGCATTTCTTGTATTTCTTGCCGCTGCCGCACCAGCAAGCGTCGTTGCGGCCGGGCACGGGTCCTTTGTCATACATGGCTAACTTCCTTTCATCCGCAGCTAGTATAGCCCACCCACGCGTCCATTAAAGTTGCGGTGATATAGTTCCGATTTAAGCGGTTTAACAGCATAAACAGGAACTATATCACCGCAACTGATGGAGCGGGATGGCGGGCACTGGCTGCTGCGTGGTTTTGCTAGTAGCTCACCTGGCAGGGAATGCCGAGGGCACGCACGCGCGCGGCAATGGCGTCGAGGGCCTCGGGTGCTGCTTTGGCAAGGCCGGCGATCGGTGTCTCGCGCGCCACCGTGTAGATGGTCGCTTCTTGTGGGCGAATGCGCTCAAGCGCCGCGAGCCAGGGGGCAACGTACTCCTCGCCGGTGTTGTCGATGGGCTTGCCCAGATACTCACCGGTCAAGAAGATCGTCTGGATAATAACGTGACCGTCAAAGCTTGCGAACGTCTCAATCTGGTGCTCGACGTCGTAGGGGCCAACAGGCTGGTCGAGCAGCTGGATAAATGCCGGATCGACCGTATCGAGCTTAAGAATGTTGTCGTCGACCATCATGAGCGCATCGTGCACCTCGGGGCGGTCGGCGCGCGTGCCGTTGGAGAGCACGGCGATCTTGGAGTTTGGGGCAAGCTCGTCGCGCAGCGCGACGGCGCCGGCGATGGCCTGCGGAAACTCCGGTGCGGCGGTGGGCTCGCCGTTGCCTGCGAAGGTGATCACATCGGGGAGCTCGCCCTCGGCTGTCATCTCGCGCAGCTTTGCCTCGAGCGCGTCGAGTACCACGGCAGCTGTGTTGTGCGGCTCATGGCAGGGGCGCTCGGCATTGAGGCCGTTTTCGCAGTAAATGCAGTCGAACGTGCAGATTTTGCCGCTGGCCGGCATCATGTTGACGCCGAGCGAGAGGCCAAGGCGACGGCTGCGAACGGGCCCAAAGATGGGGCTGGCATTCAAAAACGTAGACATAGGCATATGCTCCTCAAGACAATTGTGCCTAAGCATAGCATCGGCTCCAAAGCAGGGTGCGGGCTCTTGCTTTACAAGTTTCGTTTTTTCACGTCGCTCATTATGCCGTGTCATGAAAAGCCTCGGGTCGGGTAAAGTTAATCTGTTAACAAGGTGTAAGGCAATGCGGGTCCATCCAACCGCACTGACGTGCAACTGGATGAGCATTGATGATGGGGGCACAACATGGATTTTACGGTCGAGAATGCGGGCACCACGATTGCCTGTCGCGAATATGCCGGCCCGGATGTGTCGCCTGATACTCCTGCCTTGGTGTGCGTGCACGGCGCTTGTGTCGACGGCACATTTTTTGACGGTATCGCTTGTGAGCTCAGTCGCAACTACCGCGTAATTGCCTACGACCGCCGCGGCTGCGGTGACAGCAGCGATGCGGCAGACGACAGCTATGATCTTGCCGCTCAGGCCGCCGACCTGCAAGCCGTGATCGAACACGTTGGCGCTCCGGCAAATGTGCTTGCGCATAGCGCCGGTACGTTGGTGGCGCTGGAGCTTCTTCGTACTGAACCCCATCTCGCCGCCCGTGCGATTCTGCATGAGCCGGCTGTGTCGGCCGAAGGCGTCGGCATGGGCGCAGCTCCGGTTTTGCTCGATATGATTGCGGCTGGAAAGGTTTCAAGGGCGCTCCGGCTTTTCTTGGGAGCCCTCGGCGACTTGGACCCCGAAGCTCCCGGGACGACCGAAGCGGAAGCCAAACATGCCCTGCGCAATGGTCGTTGCTTTATGGCTAATGAATACGGAACAAATATGACATATGCTCCCGACTGGGAGCGCGTCCGCGCGTCAAAGGCGGTGTCGGCCGTGTTTTTGGGCGAGCTTTCGGTCGATACACCCCGCGAGGCTGGCACGCGAGCGGCTGCCGAATATCTCGATTGCCCCCTTGTGACGATCCCGGGCGCGCATAACGGTCTGCGCGATCGCCCCGTTACGGCGGCAAACGCCGTTCGCGATGTCTTGGAGCGTTAGCACGCTCGATGACCTGCGGGGAGAGGGGCTGTTAGCGTTTCGTCATTGTTAACGAATGCGCCCATAACCGCGCGCCCGCGGCTCCATTACCGCCGTTTGCCAGGTCATAAAAATGTAACGATAATCGCGCGTTTGCCTTCAGCTGTTAGATGCTACCCTTGTACCAATTGATATGCACCGTTGCCGTGCGTAACGATAGGAAGGGCCCCATATGCTCAATAATCACGAGGTCAATCTAACCGACGAGGAGGCTGCCGCCGAGGTCGCCCGCGTCGCGAAGACCTACCCCGTGGTGCGTTTGTTGTCGGCCGATCAGATTAAGAGCGAGCCTAACTGCTTGCTCGCCGGCGATCGC
>DXLT01000137.1:0-4059 GCA_019414555.1 Collinsella sp. | reverse complement strand
GCTAAGACGCTGGCGCATGAAAGCTGAAAGCCCATCTCGAACAGCACCGTCGGCCGCAGTAGCACAAAGATGGACATGGTTACGAAGAGTGCCGATGCGCCGTGCCGGCGACGCCCCGCGCCGTTTACGACAAGCGTCGCGAACACCATGCAGCACGCGCGCACGGCCGAGGGAGACGCGCCCGTAAAGGCAGTGTAGCCCACAAGCGCCATCGCCATTATCGCCCGCTGAACACCACGTGAGCAGCGAGTCTTTTGCAATACACCCTCGATTACAAATCCCACGATAGCCAAATGGCTGCCGGAGACGGCTATAAGATGCGCCGTTCCCGTCACCGAAAACCAGTCGCCCGCCGGCTGGGCACGCAGTTCGGCCGAACGACCGCAGACGACACCGGCTATGAGTTCACGCGCCGGGTCGGTCGCAGGCGCGATGGACGCAAGCAGCCCATTTCGCAGCCGAAGCAGCGGTCCCGGAGAGCCCTCATCGGCCGACACAATCCGAACGACTTTAACCTTGCGCACCTCGCCTCGGAGCACGCGCGATCGTCCATACGCATCGTTCTCAAAACGTGAAACGCGACCGATAACACGCATGTGCGCCCCGACCCTGAGCTCGCGGTCACACGATAGGCGAACCGTTGCCAAGTTCTTGCCGTCCGCGCGTGCCTCGCAGGTATAGGAATACACGTCGTCGTTTATGGATGGATCACCCTGCACGACAAACTCGAGGCTGCTTGCCGCTCGAGCGTCGAGCGCCTTCGAGGCGCTGAGCGCGCCCACAGCCCACCACGCCGAGACGACCGCTCCCGCCACGAGACCGACGGACGCGGCATACAGCCACCGCTTCCAAGGGGCAAGCCGCGCACAAGATTGAGCCAGCACAACGAATACCGCCGCCGCGACGGGAATGGCCCATAGCGGCCCGACCGCCGGCGCCTGCTCCCTCAGCAGCGCATCAGCGGTCACGTTGAGCACCAAGGCGCAGCTCATGCACATGCCGGCACACAGGGCCATCGTCCACGGCATCAGGGGCCGCGGAGGCATCACATGCTCGCGCTCGGTCGCACTCATACGCAGATGCAATCTTTGATTTTGGCAAGCTTCTTCTCGCCGATTCCCGACACACGCATCAGATCGTCAACCGAAGCAAAAGCACCGTTCTTTGTCCGCTCATCGATAATCGACTGGGCCATGGAGGGACCGATGCCCGAGAGCGTCTGTAGCTCTGCCGCGCTTGCCGTATTGATATTTACTAGGCCTGTTGCGCCACTCACACCCGATGATGCGAAAGCCCCACCAACAACACCGGCTTCCGCAATGGACGCCTGCTGCTCCCCTACCGTTGGAACGTGAATCTTCTGTCCATCGACGACCTTAGATGCCCGATTGAGCCCCGTAACGTCTGCCTCGGGCGCCAGCCCGCCGGCGGCATCAATCGCCTGAGCCACCCGCGCGCCGTCCTTGAGACGATATACGCCGGGCGACACAACGGCGCCATCGACATCGACATAGACCTCTGCCGCGGCAGAAGCCTTAGTCGAAGAACCTTCGGATGTCTTTCCGCTCGAGGTATCACCGGAACCCGGCTCCACCAACGAGCCCGAACCGTCAGTGCGCTCAAACGACACACCACCGGCACCGCCGCCAAGGTTCGCCATCGCCAAGCCGCTCGCCATCGCAATGACGACCAGTATCGCCATCACCACTGCCTTATGACCGAGCAGCTTGTCCGCCAAGCGGTCCATCCGTTTGACCCGTTCGTGTTGTTCGCGCTGCGCCATAGCAAAACCTCCCAACACCATCGTGTCAGGAAAGGAGCTCCGCAACAGCCACGCTCCAAAACCGGTTTTAGCGGTCAAACCAAAAACCAACCAAAACCTTGCACAAATCTGTCCATTTATTCAGGCACACGTCAGCAAATGAACACTTAGCCGCAAAATGCCCAGATAGCAAAAGACCGACGATGCAGGCGCATCGTCGGTCTATGCACAAAATTACTCGTGATCTTGGTAAATCTCACGCGGAGCAAGCTCCGAATGTTTGCGTTTTAAGGTCTTAGGGGCCTTATACGTATTGCTCTCGAAGTCGATATACTCGGTCTGCTTGAGCAGGCGCTCGATCATCTCCTCGTGATCGAACAACTCCCAGGCCTCATGCACGGCATCGAGTTTGGCGTGCGTCTCGGGACGGCGCGGCATAAACAGCGTGCAGCAGTCGGGAGCGGCCTCAGTCGAGATATCGAACGTACCGATCTCCTCGGCACGCGCAATGATCTCCTGCTTGTCCGAACCGATGAGAGGACGGAACACGGGGATCTTCACGGCCTCGTTGACGGCCATGATATTCTCAAGCGTTTGGGAGGCAACCTGCCCAAGCGATTCGCCCGTCACGATGGCCTTGGCGCCCTCGATGTGCGCAATGCGCTCGGCAACCGAATACATAATACGGCGATACATGATCACGCGCAGGTTGCTGGGACAGGTGACCGAAATCTCACGCTGGCAGTCGCCAAACGGCACCACGTACAGGCGGCCGATCTGGACACCCGGCTCAAGCGCACGGATGATGTCCTGCACCAAATACTCGCTCGTATCGGGCGTCTGCGGACGACCAGAGAAATGTACCGGCACGCACACCGCGCCGCGACGCGCGAGCATCCAGGTCGCCACCGGAGAATCGATACCCGACGACAGCAGCGTCACGACCTTGCCGGCAGAACCCACCGGCAGACCGCCCACACCGCGCTCGGAGCGCGCATACACGTAGACGCTACCCTGGACCACCAGTACGTGCACCATAGCGTCAGGATCGTGCATCTGAACCTTTTTATCAGGAAACGCCTCGCACAACACCTCGCCCACCTGACGATTGATGTCAATCGAGGTGAGCCCATAGTCAGTATTGGAGCGCTTGGCGTGCACCTTAAACGAATCGAAGGAACCAAACTCGTGCAGCGCCTTCACGGCGGCGGCGCAGTACTCCTGCGGGTCGCGGTTGGTGTGATACGCCAAAGACACACGAGCAACGCCGGGAACGGTGCGAATGACACGCGCCGCCTCGTCGGCCTGATGCTCGTTAAAGGTCACGAGGATATAACCGGAAATTCGAGACACGGCATTCACGGAAAAGGCGGCCAAGGCCGCCTTGATGTTATCCATGAGGATATGCTCAAAATGTGCGCGGTTCTTACCCTTCAGTCCAACCTCGTGATAGTGGACCAGGCAGACGCGAGCCGCCATTTAGGCTTCAGCAACCTTGTGGCCGAGCGCCTTCTCATAACGGGCCTCGTCGTAAGAGATGTCGCCGTCGACAATCTCATCCATAGCCATCGAAATGGTATCGGCACCGGAAAGCCCGATGGTGATGTCATCGACATCCTGGACGGCAAGCACGCGGTTGTGCTGGCCACGCAACATGCTATTGATGTCGCAGGCGCGCTTGGAGGCAAGCGAAGCGAGCAGGAAGCGGTTGTGATCGGTCTTCTCCAGAAGATCGTCAATGCAAGGCTTTACAACGGACACGGACCTCAGATCCTTTCATGCATATCGAGAACGCGAACGAGCTCATCGGTCGCGCGGTCGAGATCGTCATTCACCACGACGTCGTCGTAGCGGTCGGCAAGGGCAAGCTCATCGGCGGCGTTTGCCATACGCAGCTCAATCGTCTCGGGCGTCTCGGTACCGCGACCGACTAGACGCTCGCGAAGCACCTCGAGCGAAGGTGGCTTGATAAAGATCAGCACGGCCTCGGGGAAACGCTCCTTCACCTGCAGGGCACCCTGGACATCGATCTCCAAGATGAGAGACGAACCAGAGGCGAGCTTGGACTGGACCTCGCTCACCAACGTGCCGTAGCAGTTACCGTGGACCTCGGCCCACTCAACAAACTCACCGTTTGCCACGCGGCGGTCGAACTCCTCGCGCGTCAGAAAAAAGTAGTTGACGCCGTCGACCTCACCTTTGCGTGGTGCTCGCGTGGTAGCCGAAACCGTCAGGCCCAGGTTCGAGCGGCGCTCGCGCACACGAGTGACGAGCGTACCCTTGCCTGCGCCTGACGG
>DXLT01000136.1:0-4096 GCA_019414555.1 Collinsella sp. | reverse complement strand
CATAGCGACCGTGGCCATAGGGGTGGCCTTCGTCTGCCGGGCGGCTGGCAAGGCGGAACCCGAGCAGACTCACGATGTTGCTCGAGGCATCGGAGAGGTTGTTGAAAGCGTCGGCGATGAGGGAGACGGAGCCGGCGAGCAGGCCCGCGATGCCCTTGGCCAGGCACAGGGTGATGTTGAGGCCAATGCAGACGAGGCTTGCGGAAAAGCCCGCGTTGGTGCGGCAAGATGCATCGACCGGCTCGCTCTCGCTGCCGGGAACAAGCGTATGTACCAGCCGATTTACAAATAGCATAGCGGTCGTCCTCACAATCATGTTTAAGGGGATAGTGTAGCTCGCGCGGAGGCGCTGTGCACCGATGCTCAGAAAATGCAGTAATGGTCTGCCGGTGCTAACGAGCGAGCCTTCTCGTCTGCCTGGGTGGTCCATTTTGGGCCACATGGGTATGGGCATGTGCCTGCTTGCTCGACATACTTAATGTCGACAGCCCCTGTGCAAAGGAGGACGTTTCCATGGACGAGATGTTTGCCATTAAATGTCAAAACTGCGGCGGCCCTATGTACTCGCACCAGGCTAAGCGCAGCTTTGAGTGCGCCTATTGCGGCACGGTGGTTCCGTGGCAGGCGGACGCCGGAGAGCCCAAGAGCGCTTTGGGTATTCGCCATACGCCGTTGACGGTGGTGGATGGACTGCTCAAACTCACGCATGTGTCGCAACTCGAGCGCCCGCAGGACCCGGACTGGTATTTCTTCAATGCGCACTGGCGCAATCAGTCGGTCCTGGAACATCTGCTGTGGGAGGATCGCGGCACGGCGCAGGAGTTCCAAGAGGCCACGCATGTGAGCATTCCTTGCCCCTTCTGCGGAGCGTCCTTTGAGGGCGAGTCAACGCAGCGTGTGTTTGAGTGCCCGTCCTGCGGCAACAAGATCGGCGTTGCCGACCTGCTCAAGCCCGGTACCTTCAGCAAGCGCCTGACCATGGGCGTTGGTGCGGAGTATGTGCCCGAGCAGGGCATTCCCTGCGAAATCTCGCCGCAGCAGGCACGTGCCAACGCACTGCAGCTGGTGCGCCAGTACCCGGATGCCTTTGCCGGGCACGACGTGGAAGATGCGATCCAAAACGACATGATGCTCTTCTATTTCCCCATGGCGCTCGCGGATTTGCGCATGATGGCGTCCTTCCCGGGCAAGGGCCTGAGCAAGGAGACCTTGGTGTACTACGAGGTGCTCGACTGGGCATATCCCAAGGCAAACTACCTGGATGTTCGCCTTATGGGAATTTTGGAGCCGTGGGACTTTGCCAAGGTTGGGTCGTTCGATCTCGCCATGCAGGAAGGCGACTTTCGCGTCGTCTCCGTCGATGCGTCTACCAAGGACCAGGTGGTCATTGATAAGCTGGCGCTCGACGTTGCGGGCAACGACGCCGAGGCTGTACTGGGGCTCAATAAAAAGAGCATCCGCACCTGGGCGCGCAAGGCCCGCAAGCACAAGGACGGCCTAGTTATGGTGCCGGTGTACTTTGTCGACCGTCCGGCAACGGATAGCCGCGACGGCGAGCAGGTGCGCATCGCCGTAAACGGCCAGACGGGCCGCGCGGCCGCGGTGGTGTTTAGCGACAAGCGCGAGACGCATATTGTGGCGCCGCTCAGCCCGAGCCTGCATCTGTCCGGTGAGAGCACCGTGCACGCCACGCCCGTCGAGGTCAAATACGTTAAATCGCCGTTCCTGTACCAGATCGTGCGCCGTGGAGGCGGCGAGCAACCGCGCCAGGTTGCAGCCGCCGTCGAGGGTTCCTACCGAGAGGAGAAGCCCAAACGTCGCGGCCTGCTGGGTGCGCTATTTGGGAAGTAGGGGAGTAGTGCTGGGGTGTTGGGCTGCATCACAAGGTCATTAGATGAATTTAAAAGTGCTGGGAACGTGCTAACATTGCCGATAGCCTTAATCTTGTAGAAGCGGAGGCCGGATTATGGGTTTTGCGGATCAGCAGCTTCAGATTCAGGTGCCGTATTCTCCTGACGACACGTTTAATGCCTTGAAGGCAGCTATGGAAAAGCTGCCTAAAGTAAAAGTTGATAGCGCATCGCCCACAACAAGAACAGTTGCAGCTGAGATTGGTATGAGCCTTTGGTCCTGGGGTGAAAATATCAGTATTTCGGTTGTTCCAGTTGAAGGCGGATCTGGCGTTACTGTCAACTCATCATCTAAGGTCAGGACAAACGTATTAAACGGGGGCAAAAATGCAAAGAATATTGCCGAGATAGTCGATGCCCTATCGAAGGAGCTCGAGCAGTATCCGCAGGTTTCACAGACTATTGAGACGCTGGTGGATAGTGGTGATGTAGTTGCAAGGCTTGAGAGACTTGCAACGCTGCGTGATAGTGGAGTACTTACCGAGGAAGAGTTTGCCGCAGAAAAGGAAAAAACCTTTCGTAACTAGACACGATGGCTGGATTTGTATTCTGCTATTGAACTTGTTTAAGCCAGGCTGAAAACGTCGTGTGGAATAAAAGTGCGCAGTATCCTCGCCTTATACAACAATAGAGACCTCTTTCGGGCGCCCTGCCTTTGGAGCGTCGGCGAGTCGTGCCTCGATGGAAGCTTTGGACACCATGCGCTTGGTGCCATCCTTCCATGAATCCAACAGTCCAGCATTTATCAGTTGCGATACTCTTGCCGAGCTAACGCCAAGCATGCGCGCGGCATCCGCTGCGGTGACGGCGGGGATATCGTTGAGTTCGCGGCTGACGGCTACGGCGATAATCTTGCCGCCGTGTCGCGGCTCATGTCCGAAGTCCGGCGCAGGCAGGTCGACGCCGCCCATTAGGTGGTCATCGACCATGCATGCGAGAAAATCAGCGGCGCTTTCGACAGCGTCGTTTAGGTCGGAGCCAAACGTTCCTCCTCCGCCCAGCGAGCCACATGGCACGGCATCGACCATGCCGTCCGAATCAAAGAACTCAAATTCCCATACGTAAACCATGTAAGACCTCCTCTAAAAAGCGATGCGAAATGTGATGAGGATGAGCTATCGAAGTCCTGCCTGCCTTAGGATTCTTTTGGCAATTTGATCCTCAATCTCTCGGTGGCGTTTCACGAGCACGAGTTTATCTCCTTTGACGAACTTCTCGTGATTAGTGCCTCCTTTCGAGATGAAGCCGGCTTCTTCGAGGATGCGGATCAATTCGCGTCTCTGCATCTTAGCCTCTTTCAATAACTATATATTAGCACTTTCTAAGGGTTTAAGACTTAAATCTTAGATATTACTAACCCTTTGTTTTGTGGTGCCATCTTTGGATAACGGCTTATATTCCTTGTTGTATTAGTTTATTTGCTCGTGCGGACACGATTTTGGTGCTCTGCGCACGACCGCGAAAAGGGTTTGCGGTGACTAAAATGTGGCCATAGAGACAGTTTTAACGAACCCCACGGGAGTGACGTGTATGGACAACAACACGCTGCTATTCCAGGACAAAGGTTCGGGTAGGTATAAAGACGTCAAGATCTACCCTAACCGCATTGAGGTACTCAAGAAGGGCACTTTTGGCGGCAAGCACACCGAGATTGTTTATCTTAAGGACATTACGGGCGTCAATAGAATCAAAGGCCGCGATGTTTTTCTGCGCAATCGTCTGTTGACCGCTTGCGTCTTTAGCCTGAACAGCCGTGCGAAGGCCCAGGAGTTTGTTAACGCGCTGAACATGGTGATGTAGCCGATAGCGGCGTTCGGGCCAAGGTAAAAATCGGGGGCACAGAACGGTGTTCTGCGCCCCCGATTGAGTCGATGTGTCTAAAAGGCCGGCTTGCCTATTCGACAACGTCCTCGTTGTTTTCACCGTCACTGGCAAGCATCGCCGCGCCGGCGACCGTTGTCGCCACGGCGGCGGCAGCGAGCCCGGCGGCAACGCCAGAGCTGTCGCCCGTGTCGGCGAGCTTTCCGCCCGAGCCCTTGCCCTTGTTGCCCTTACCGTTCTTATCAGCGCTGCCTGCGTTGGAACCCGTGCCGCTGCCGGTGCCGGTGCCGCCTGCACTGTCCGAGGCCGCTACGGTAAAGCTTGCGGCTCCGTCGCTGGCGAGCGTGTAGTTCTGCGCCGCGTCG
>DXLT01000135.1:0-4135 GCA_019414555.1 Collinsella sp. | reverse complement strand
GTTCATCATGCAATTCCAGGCCGATCTGCTGGATATCCCCGTGTTGCAGTGCGAGACGGTGGAGACCACGGCGATCGGTGCCGCGTACTTGGCGGGCCTTGCCGTCGGCTATTGGGAGGACCTGGAGGAGCTGGAGCAAAACGCTCAGATCGTTAAGACCTTCCTTCCCCATATGTCCGCCGAGCGCCGTGAGAGCAATCTCGCTGGTTGGCGTGATGCCGTCAAGCGTTCGCTCAACACCGCTCAGTAGGGTTGCGACGAGCTGCTCGATACAACAAACCGTTAAACTTATGCACGGCGCGCGGCAACAACATCGCCATGCGCCTTGTCAGCAAGGCCATCTTCCGGCCGCAACGAAAGGGGCAATCAACCCATGACCGTCACCTACGATACGTCCCGTGTGACCCTTGTCGATCACCCGCTCGTCCAGCATAAGCTGTCGATTCTGCGCGACAAAAACACCGGCACCAACCAGTTCCGCCAGCTCGTGCGCGAACTCGCACTTTTTGACGGCTACGAGGCCATGCGCGACCTGCCCATGGAAGACGTCGAAGTCGAGACCCCCATCACCACCGCAACGTTTAAGCAGCTCGCCGGCAAAAAGCTCGCCATCGTTCCCATTCTGCGTGCGGGCCTTGGCATGGTCGATGGCATCCTCGACTTGGTACCCTCCGCTCGCGTGGGCCACATCGGTATGGAGCGCGACGAGGTTACCCACGAGCCGCATGAGTATTACTGCAAGATGCCCAAGGATATCGACCAGCGCATCTGCCTGGTCGTCGACCCCATGCTCGCCACGGGCGGTTCGGCCGAGATGGCCATCAGCTACCTGCGCGGGCGCGGTGTCAAGGACATCCGCATGCTGTGTATCGTCGCGGCCCCCGAGGGCCTCAAGTCGCTGACTGAGAAGGACCCCGATGTGCATATCTATACCTGCGCCATCGACGACCATCTCAACGAAGCTGCCTACATCGTTCCCGGCCTGGGCGACGCCGGCGACCGCATCTACGGCACGCTGTAATCTCTGGGCCATACCGGCTAACGTCGAAAATACGAAGAAATGGTGCGCGCGGGCGAGCAAAAGACGACCGCGCGCACTCCTGTTAACGGACGTTTTGCCCTGCAGGGTTCGAGAAAAACGTATTACCGTACCTGCGGCATAAAGAAGGTCTTAAGAAAACGAACAGGTGCGTATTAACCGATGCTTTTTCGGTTGTACTTTAGCGATTGGCTCGTACAATAGTCACCAATGTTTGGCGGGAACTGTTCTGTGAAGCGTTAAAAAGGAAAGTGAGGACGCCAGTGTTTCAGATAGCCGATCTGCTCGCTATCGTTGCAGGTGCCATCGCGGGCGCGATTGCCTTCCTTCCCTTTGTCTTTACGCTCAAGCCGGTTCTTGACGATAAGCAGAATGCGGACATGCTCAAGGGTATGGTGAGTCTCGCGGTCTCGGCAATCGCGTTGCTTGTCTTTACCTTGGTTGTGTTTGTGTTGTTCGGAGAGGCATTTCGCATGTTCCTCCTGGGCGAGGCGATCGGCTTCGTGGCCTTTATGGCCGCCTGCGCGGTTCGCGTCGCCAAGGCGCTGCGAGATCCTCATGAGGTCGAAAGGTAAGTCGTGGAAATTTTTGAAAAGCTGCCTGATGAGATTAATCATCTGGTCAGCGAGTTCAGCTCCACCCCTGTCGTGGGCGATCTGAGCTGCGGCATCACGCAGTACTCGTTTTGGCTGATCGTCTCCACGATCGTGCTCCTGATCGTCCTGGCCGTGTTCAAGAAGAAGCAGACCCTGGTTCCCAAGGGCTTCTTCGTCAACGGTTTCGAGTACATCATCGAGTACGTCGAGAACGATATCGGCAAGGGCGTCGTGGGTGAGAACTGGAAGAAGCACTTCCCGTTCCTGTGCTCGCTTTTCCTGTTCATCCTGATCAATAACATGATTGGCCTGATTCCGGGAATGAAGCCCGGCACCGGCGCAATCGGCTCCACCGCCGCGCTCGCCATCTTCGCCTTCGTGTACTTCATCTACTACGGATGCAAGGCTCACGGCGTGATCGGCTACATCAAGAGCCTCGCCCCGCAGGGCGTGAGCTTCCCGATGAACGTGCTCGTGTGGGTCGTCGAGCTTTTCTCGACCTTCCTGCGCCTCATCACGCTTGCCGTCCGTCTGTTCTGCAACATGTTCGCAGGACACGTGGTCATGGGCTCGTTCGCCATCATGGCGAGCATGTTCATGCAGCCGCTGCTTCAGCAGGTTTCCGCGGCCCACGCCGTCGGCGCCCTGCCTTCGCTGGCCTGGCTTGCCATCCTCATCCTGATCTATGCGATCGAGCTTGTAGTCGGCGCCATCCAGGCTTATGTCTTCACGGTCCTTACCGCCGTGTATGTCTCCGAGGCAGAGGAGGTTGCGGAGGAGGAGTAGTCTTCCGTTCGCGCCTTAAAGGTAAGGCAATTCGTTAAACCGCTGGTGCCCGTACCCATGGAGCCCGGCAGTTATAAATAAGGTTATCCTGCGTGAAATAAGACACGCACGACAAAGGAGGAATCGTGGGAGTTATCGGTTACGGTCTCGGTGTTATCGGCGCTGGTCTTGCTATCGGCCTGTCTGCTCTGGGTGCTACGGGTGCTATGGCCCGTCAGCCTGAGGTCCAGGGCCGCGTGTTCACCGTCTTCATCATGGGCTCCGCCTTCGGCGAGGCTCTGGCTCTGATCGGCTTCGTTGTCGCGCTGATCGTTAAATAGCACGGAGCGTCAAGTATGAATCTTTCATCCCAGAAGAGCGCGATCGCACTCTCCGCGTCCGCGGCCGCGCTGCTCATGCCGGTTTCCGCGTTCGCCGAGGACGGCGCCGCCGGTGCGGACATCCTCATCCCTAAGATGGCGGAGTTCATCCCGGCGCTTATCGCCTTCCTGATTATCTGGATCGTGCTGGCCAAGGTCGCCCTGCCGGGCATCATGAAAACCATGGAGGAGCGCGGCAAGAAGATCGAGGAGAGCCTCGACGAGGCCGAGAAGACCAAGCAGGAGGCTATCGCCAAGCGCGCTGAGTCCGACTCGATCGTCACCGACGCCCGTCGTCAGGCTGCCGACATCGTTCTCGAGGCCCGTAAGGACGCCGAGTCCGAGCGTGCCCGTATCATCGAGGCTGCTCACAAGGAGGCCGAGGAGATCATCGCCAAGGCCCATACGACCGTCGAGGACGAGCGCAAGTCCATCTACGCCGGTGCCGCGAGCTCCATCGCCGACCTGTCCGTTGCCGTCGCCACCAAGATCGTGGGCGAGGCACTCGAGGACGATGCCGAGCAGAAGAAGCTCATCGAGCGCTACATCCAGGAAGCAGGTAGCCTGAATGCCGACTAGCCGCTATCAGGACAAGGTGCTCGAGACCTACGCGCGTTCCCTTTTGGAAGCCGCCAAGGCCGAGAACCATGTGTTCGAGGACCTCGAGATGGTCGAGCGTTTGGCTTCTGCCAGCCCCGAGATCATCGCCGTGCTCGACACCATGTCCAAGCGCGACCAGCTCGACCTTCTTCCCAAGGTGGCAGCTGCCTTTAAGTATGTTGCCGAGGAAGACGAGGATGTAGTGGGCGTGACCGTCACCACGGCGATCCCGCTCGACGACGAGCTGCGTCAAACCATCACTAAGAAATGCGAGCAGGACTTCGGCCGCAAGGTATTCCTTATCGAGCAGGTCGACCCGTCTATCGTGGGCGGCCTGGTGCTCGAGGCCCGCGGCGAGCGTCGTGACATTTCCGTCAAGACGCAGCTGCGCATCGCGCAGGAGACCCTCGCAAACTCTGCTAATTCGTACGGAGGTGAAGCCTAATGTCCGAAACCCTCAATGCCCAGGATATCGCCAAGAAACTGCAGGAGCAGCTCACGAGCCTCTCCGCGACGGTCGATACGCATGAGGTTTCAACGGTCGACGAGGTAGGCGACGGCATCGCGCGCGTCTCCGGCCTCAAGAGCGCCATGGCAGGCGAGCTTCTGGAGTTCAAGAGCTCCGATACCGGTGAGACCGTCTTCGGCCTTGCCCAGAACCTTGACCGTGACGAGGTCGGCGCCGTTCTGTTTGGTGCCGTCGACTCCATCAAGGAAGGCGACGAGTGCCGCACCACTGGCCGCATTATGGATAT
>DXLT01000134.1:2318-4191 GCA_019414555.1 Collinsella sp. | reverse complement strand
CGGAACCCGTGAGCCGCATTACCGCCGGTATTGGCCAGGTGCTCGGTCGTCGTGGCTACCAGATGCTGCTTGCCAATACCGATAACGCGGCCGATCGCGAGCTCGAATACCTTGATTTATTCCAAAATCACCCGGTCGATGGCATTGTGCTGGTGGCAACCATGATCACCGACGAGCACCGTCGCGCGATTGAGTCGTGCCGCGTGCCCATTGTGTTGATCGGCCAACATGTCGAGGGCGCGGCATGTGTCTATCACGACGATTACGAGGCTGCCTTTGAGCTCGGCCGTGCGCTTGCGGGTCGGGTGGATGGCAAGATCGCCTACATCGGAGTTACCGAAGAGGACCGCGCGGCTGGTTTCGACCGTCGTCGCGGCTTTGAGGCGGGGCTTCTTGCTGCGGGCGTGGTGCTTGATTCGAGCCTGATTCGCCAGGGATCCTTTACGCTTGACTCGGGCTATCGCGCTGCGCGCGAGCTGCTTGCCGATGCCCCCGATGTTTCGTTTATTGCGTGCGCGACCGACACTATGGCGGCCGGCGCCCTGCGCGCTCTTGACGAGGTGCGCGGCATGGGCGAGGGCGTGCGTCGCGTGAGCGGTTTTGGCGACAACGCATTTTTGCGCGCGCTGACGGGCGGTATTCCCACCGTGCATTATGGCTACCTGACCAGTGGCGTCGAGGCGACCAATATGTTGCTCAACACGCTCGATGGCGTGGAGGGGGAGAGCGGTCTAAAGACGCTCAAACTCGGCCATCAGCTTATGAATGTCTAGATTTTGGGCACGTCTGCCTGCCTCTGAGCCCTTATGTTTGTCTCAAAACTACCATTCGCCGGCTATTTCCTACCGTTCACCCTACTATGAAAACGATTACAGACATATGAAACTGAAATCGATTACAGTGTAAGTGTCAAAGACGGCCGGGTGCACGTGCGCCCGTTTGAGGAAAGGGAAGTCATGGACTACCGCAAATCAGCCCAAGAGGTGCTCGACAACATCGGTGGCGCCGGCAACGTTGTTTCGGCCGCACACTGCGCCACGCGTCTGCGCCTGGTGATTGCCGATAACGCCAAGGTCGACAAGGATGCCCTCGAGAATATCGACGGCGCCAAGGGCGTCTTTGAGGCCCAGGGCCAGCTCCAGATTATTTTTGGCACCGGCACCGTCAACAAGGTCTACGAAGAGTTCATCGCGCTCAGCGGCGTCGAGGCTGCCACCAAGGCCGAGGTCAAGGAGGCCGCGGCACAGCAGCAGAACATCTTTATGCGTGCCATTAAGGTGCTCGGCGACGTCTTTGTTCCCATCATCCCCGCCATCGTGGCTTCGGGTCTGCTGCTGGGCATTATGAGCGCCCTCAACTTTATGGCCTCCAACGGCTTTGTCGCGCTCGACACCAATAACTTTATTTACAAGATTGCCGACCTGGTCTCGGGCACGTCCTTTGGCATTCTGCAGATTCTGATCGGCTACTCCGCGGCTAAGGCCTTTGGCGCCAACCCGTATCTGGGCGCTGTCGTCGGCGGTGCGTTCATCAACTCCTCGCTGCAGAGCGCCTACACGGTTGCCTCCGAGGGCGTGCAGACTATGGTCACCGTCATTCCCGGCGTGTACAGCTTTGAGTGGGTCGGCTATCAGGGCCACGTGATCCCCATCGTTATCGCCTGCGCCATTCTGGCCTTCCTCGAGAAGCGCCTGCACAAGATCGTTCCCGAGATGTTCGACCTCTTTGTGACCCCGCTCGTCTCGGTGTTCGTGACCGTGCTCGTGACGCTCGTTGCCGTCGGCCCCATCTTTGTCTGGGCCGAGAACGCCGTCCTCGGTCTGATCCAGGCCCTGCTCACCCTGCCCTTCGGCATCGGTTCCTTTATCGTCGG
>DXLT01000134.1:0-2308 GCA_019414555.1 Collinsella sp. | reverse complement strand
GTTCTATGCCCCCACGGTCGTTACCGGTATCCACCAGATGTACACCGCCATCGACCTGGGTCAGCTCGCCCAGTACGGCGTGACCTACTGGCTGCCCATCGCCAGCGCTGCCAACATCGCCCAGGGTGGCGCTGCGCTCGCCGTTGCCTTTAAGACCCGCGATGCCAAGATTAAGGGCCTGGCGCTTCCTTCGGCCCTGTCCGCCTTCATGGGCATTACCGAGCCTGCCATCTTTGGTGTGAACCTGCGCTTCTTTAAGCCCTTCATCGCCGGCTGCATCGGTGGCGGTTGCGGCGCCCTGGTCTGCGCGCTCACCTCGCTTGCCGCTTCCGGTACGGGCGTTACGGGTATCTTCGGTATCCTGCTGTGCCTGGCCCAGCCCGTGCAGTACGCGATCATGTTTGCGGTCGCCGCGCTGGTTTCCTTTGGCGTCTCGTTTGTCCTGTACAAGGACGAGCCCAAGGCTTCCGAGCAGGCCTAAGAGCTTTTGATTGAAGGGTGCCCGCGGGTTGTATGCTCGCGGGCGTTTCCCGTATCCGGTGTCGATCTCTGGCGCCCTGTTACTTTCTATCCGTTAGGACTTTGATATGTCTAATGCACTTGGCCGCGACCTTGCAAAGCTGGTTGCCGCTGTTGACGCTGCCGCCTCTGAGTGCGGCCATGGCGCGTATGGCCAGCGCTTCCATATTATGCCGCCGGCGGGCTGGCTCAACGACCCCAACGGTCTTTGCCAAGCAGGCGGCGTGTTCCATGCCTATTTTCAGTATGCGCCGTTTGATGTCGAGGGCGGCGTTAAGGTCTGGGGCCATGCGACGAGTCGCGATCTTATGACGTGGGATTACGTTGGCGCCCCACTGCTGCCCGACGAGCCGTTCGATTGCCATGGTGTGTATTCGGGCTCCGCGCTTGCCGAAGACGGTCGCATTCGCGTGCTCTATACGGGCAACGTTAAGCTTTCCGATGCTGACGGTACGTACGATTACGTCAATACCGGCCGCCGCGCCGATACCGTCTATGTGGAGAGCGTTGATGGCCTTGCCGGTCGGGAGTTCAACCAAAAGCGCGTGGTGCTGGCGTCCGAGGATTATCCCGAGGATTTGACCTGTCACGTGCGCGACCCCAAGGTGTGGCGTGACGCGGACGGGCGTTATCACATGGTGCTGGGCGCGCGTCGTCGCGTGGATGGTCCGCATGTCGATAGTCGATTTTGCGCCATGCACGGTGAGGGTGCCGGGCGCGATGTGGGCGAGATCCTGGTGTATGGCTCGGCCGACATGCTGAGCTGGGAGCTCGAGAACCGTGTGTCTACGCCCGAGCGTTTTGGCTTTATGTGGGAGTGCCCCGGCTATATTGAGCTCGATGCGAATGGCGATACCGCTGCATTTTTGTCGTTCTCGCCCCAGGGCCTTGAGGGCGGTCGTTGGGACCGCGGGAACGTATACGCTGCTGGCTACATGCCTGTAACGGGCAATATTACCGGTGGTGACGGTGCCTATGAGCTGGGCGAGTTCCGCCTGTGGGACGCCGGTTTTGACTTCTATGCTCCGCAGGAGTTTACGGCCGAGGACGGTCGCCACATTCTGATCGGCTGGATGGGTATGCCCGATGAGCCGACCTATGGCAACGCACCGACGCTGGTGGCGGGCTGGCAGCACTGCATGACGGTGCCGCGTGAGCTTACTGCCGGTGCTGGTGGAGTGGTACTGCAGCAGCCGGCGCGCGAGATTGAGCGCCATTATGCCTCGGTGCGCGTAGGGGAGGGCTCGTTGGAGGTTGCCGGCGATACCTGCTTTGACGTTGTTGTTGACGGTGTCGACGGCGCGTTTACCGCGACCGTTGATGGCGAGCTAAGGCTGTCGTTTATGCCTGCCGAGGGCGAACTACCCGCGCGCTTTGAGATGCGATTTACCGATGAGAGCCGCGCTTCTGCCGGCTGCGGTCGCACCGTGCGCTGGGAGCCCGTCGACGAGGTTCGTAACGTGCGCATTGTTGGCGATGTTTCGTCGGTCGAGGTGTTTGTGAACGATGGCGCACTCGTGTTTTCGACGCGCATCTATCCCGAGGCCTATGGCGTGACCGTTGACGCTCCGGGCGCGAACGTGACCTATCACACGCTCAACATCTAGGCGATTGGTCGTCTATCGGCGCTATACTGCAGCCGTTGCCCACGATGCGGGGAACACCCGCATCGTGGGTTTTTGCTTATGAAGGGATGGTGCCGTGTGGGCGTACAGCAGCTAGAAGAGGCTTGGGCTGCAAGGGCCGGCGCGCGTGAGGCGCGGTTGCTTGCGGCCTCGCATGTGCCAGC
>DXLT01000133.1:0-4208 GCA_019414555.1 Collinsella sp. | reverse complement strand
TCGTTGTTGGCGATAGCAATCTTGATGCCTTGGGTGTTTCCATACGGATCCCAGTTTGCCACGATGTTATACCAGGCATACAGCGAGGGAATAACGCACACGCCTAGGGTAACCACCAGGGCGACGGGGTTCACAAGCAGTCGCTTAATGTCGCGCTTAAATATCGCAAAGGACACCTTTGCATTGGATAGTTTGCTGCCGAGACTCACGCTTGGACCATCCATCCTGTCGTTAAATCGAATCGTACTATCGACAACCATTGTAGTAGGCGCTTTAACGTCTCAAAGCACAATGGTGTTGAGTTTTGCGGGTAGCAATATACTACGAAGATGAGTTAACGTACAGATGTACAGTATCCTAAATTTCAGCAGGTCACAAAACCACAACCCGCACAAATTAGCAATTCAAATAGTCATCGGGGACGTTCTTAAACGACTAGTCAAACAAAAACGTCCCCAATGACTACTTAGGACCACGGCAACGTCGATGTTTTTGCAATGCCAGCGAGCGGGCGCCAGAGCGAACAAATTGGCATGAAAAGAGGACGGCATAGACCTTCTGGTCATGCCGTCCTCTTTGAATGACAAGTTGTCGCTCTGGCGCCCGCGCAGCGTCGACTGGTCCGCCGTTCGTTAGAACGGCGGAACTGAGGGCAGCGTCGAGCTGTTACGCGGTTTGGTAAAACCGCGTAACTACCTAACTACATCAAGTTGCAGACAGCCGCCGCGAAGGCTACGGGATCCTCGGGGAGGATGCCCTCGACCAGCAGGGCCTGGTCATAGAGCAAACCGGAGTACTGCTTGATCTTGTCGGCGTCGCCCGCCTTCTGAGCGGCGACGAGCTTGGAAAAGACCGGGTGCTTGGCGTTGAGCTCGAGCACGCGTTGGCTCTTGGGCATGCCGTCGGGCGCGCCCTCGGGTCCCTTCTGGAGCACCTTCTCCATCTCAAGCGAAAGCGGACCCTCGGTGGTGATGCAAGCGGGGGCATCGGTCAGGCGCGCGGAGACGGCAATTTTCTCGACCTTGTCACCGAGCGCCTCCTTCATAGCGCTAAAGAGGTCCTCGTTTTCCTTGGTGGCGTCCTCGGCCTCCTTCTTCTCGTCCTCGGTCGCCAGGTCAAGATCGCCGGTCGCGACGTTCTTGAGCTCCAGATGACGATCCTCGACCTCGGGCTCGGCACCGTCGGCCACAGCCTTCTCGGCAGCCTCGCGGGCAGCATCGTCCTCGTAGATCTTGGGCATATCGGCGGCAACGTACTCACGCATGGCCTGGAACGTGAACTCATCCACATCCTGCGTCAGCAGCAGCACGTCATAGCCGCGGTCGAGCACGCCCTTTACCACGGGCATCTTGGCCAAGCGCTCGCGCGAATCGCCGGCGGCGTAGTAGATGGCCTTCTGATCCTCGGGCATGCCCTTGGCATACTCGGCCAGGGTAATCATCTTCTGTTCCTTGGCAGACCAGAACAGCAACAGGTCGGCGAGCTCATCGGCCTTCATGCCATAGCTCGAGTAGATGCCGTACTTAAGGCCGCGGCCAAAGTTCTCAAAGAACTTCTCGTAGGCCTCGCGGTCGTTGTCACGCATATCCTCAAGGTCAGCGGTGATCTTCTTTTCCACACGCTTGGCGATGGCCTTGAGCTGACGGTTCTGCTGCAGCGTCTCACGCGAGATGTTGAGCGACACGTCGGCGGAATCCACGACGCCGCGGACAAAGTTGTAGTAGTCGGGCAGCAGGTCGTCGCACTTCTCCATAATCAGAACGTTGGAGCTGTAGAGCGCCAGACCCTTCTCGTAATCCTTGCTGTACAGATCGAACGGCGCGCGGCCCGGCACAAACAGCAGGGCGTCATACTCGAGCGTGCCCTCGGCATGGAAGCTGATGGTGCGCGCAGGATCGTCAAAGTCGTGGAACGTGGACTTGTAGAACTCGTCGTAGTCCTTCTGCTCGACATCGGAGCTGCGCTTCTTCCAGATCGGTGTCATGGAATTGACGGTCTCAAGCTCCTGGTAGTCCTCGTACTCGGGCTTGTAATCGTCGCCGGCGTCCTCGGGCTTGGGTTTCTGGCGGCTTTTGGACACCATCATCTGAATCGGGTAGCGCACATAGTTGCTGTACTGCTGAATCAGGCTCTTGAGACCCCACTCGGTCAGGAAGCGATCGTAGGTCTCGGCCTCGCCGTCGGCATCGAGCTTCTCGTTCTCGCGCAGCGTCAGGATGACATCGGTACCGTGCTCGGCGCGCTCGCCGTCCTCGATGGTGTAGCCCTCAAGACCGTCGGATTCCCACACATGGGCGACATCCTCGCCATAGGCGCGGCTCACGACCTTCACGTGGCTGGCGACCATAAAAGCCGAGTAGAAGCCCACGCCAAACTGGCCGATGATGTCGACATCCGAACCCTGCTGCTCAGCGTTCTCGGTCTTAAACTCCTCGGAGCCGGAATGGGCGATGGTGCCCAGATTGCGCTCGAGCTCCTCGGCGGTCATGCCAATGCCGTTATCCGAGATAGTAATGGTGCGGGCGTCTTTATCAAAGGAGACGCGAATAGCTAGGTCGCCCTGGTTGATCTTGACGCTCGGGTCCTGCAGGCTCTTAAAGTTGAGCTTGTCGACGGCGTCGCTCGCGTTAGAGATAAGCTCGCGCAGGAAGATTTCCTTATTGGTGTAGATGGAGTTGATCATGAGGTCGAGCAGTTTTTTGCTCTCGGTCTTAAATTGACGCATGTGCAGTCCTTTCGCGCTACCCCCGTCCGCAAAAACGGCCCGGTTGCCCGAGCCGCATCGCAGACCTGCTATGTTCAGACTTAGATTTTATAACCCATTAGCGCGCATATATACATACGGAATCGAAAAACTGTATGTCCGAGCGCTCCAATGCGTCAATTGCCAAGGAGTGTCCCCAGCTGCCGGCAGAAAAGGAACGTCCCTATCTGCCATCTACGCGCTTGGCCATCCAGACATGGGGCTGGCCCTCGTCTTCGTAATCTACCGGGGCAATTTGCGTGTAGCCCGCCTTTGCATAGAGCGGCAACACGTATTCCTGCGCATGCAGCTTAATAAGCTTAGCGCCGGCATCGCGTGCACACGAAGCACTGGTCTCCACGATCGCACTCGCCAGTCCGCGACGACGCATAGCCGGCAGCACGGCGACGCGCCCCATAATGTAGGTCTCCCCCGCCGCAACGCCTTCGTCCATGTCGCATGCCGGCAACACCGGGGCCTCTGCGTCAGCCACGCGCTCAAGCTCTTCGGGAAACACGCGCGAGCAACCGGCAAGCTCGCCGTCTACATAGAGCGTCACATGAATGCAGTTTGGATCCTCGTCGATAGCGTCGAACTCATTCTCGTAGCCCTGCTCGTCCATAAAAACGACGCGGCGCACCAACGCCGCGTCATCAAAGCATCCCGTCTTAAGTTGGATATCCATGGCTGCCCTTTCATTCAATGCGAACGTTAGGGACAGATTTTAGCGAAAATGAGCTCCGCGTACGCTAAACTTCGCGCGAGCCTTCGCCAGGCAGTCGTAATGACCCACGTTATGGGCATCGCTCGCGATGAAGCTGTACAGGTTCTGATCGAACAGGCGCTGTGCCGGCTTTTTCTCGCGACCAAAGCGACCGCCGGCAATAAAGTCCGCCGAAGCCTGCAGCTTGCAGCCCATATCGACCAGACGCTCCGCCACGCTTACATCCTTTTGAACCGCACGATAGCGCTCAGGATGAGCGATGATCACCTGGTAGCCACGGCACTGCAAATCGTAAATCGTGTTCTCGTACTCTCTAAACGCATACGCATCGGCATGCGTCGAAAGTTCGAGCAGAAACTCGTTGGTCCCATCGAAATGCAAGTGCTCCGCGGCATCGATACCAAGCTCAACGAGCTTTCGATGGTTGACCTCGAAGCCCATCTGGAGCGGAAAACCGTCAGCGTTATCACGCAGCAGCTCAAAGGCATCCCACATCTTGTCGTAATCAAAATAGGGATCACGGCAGTGAGGAGTGCAAACGATTCTGGTTACACCGGCCCGCTTGGCAGCCTCGAGCATCGCCAAGCTCTCATCGAGATCGGCGGCGCCGTCGTCTACACCCGGCAAGATATGGCAATGAATGTCACGCATAGGTCAGCCTTAATCAACTAAACGTTTGCTCGGTTGGTGAAGATGCCCTTTTTGGAAGTCCCCTGATCGTCGGAGCCCTTCTTCACCTTC
>DXLT01000132.1:0-4258 GCA_019414555.1 Collinsella sp. | reverse complement strand
CGCGCATAAAGAAAGCCTCCCATTTCTCATGTCCAAGAAATGGGAGGCAGTTCATTCGGTAGCGGGCTTTTTGCTACCGATATGCCGGGATTCGGACCCGGCAGGGTGCGGATCCCGGCATCTTCCGATGGACCATGGGCAAAAAATGGCAAATATGAGTACTGTTACCGATTTAGTAACATCGATTTCATGCCTTCAGAAGTCGATTTAGACGTCAGGTGTCCTACGGCGGAAGAATTGCAGACGTTTATCGGCTAAGTACTTGGACATATGTTGCGTAACACTGCATATTTTGCAAATAAATAATGCTACAGGACTTGTGACAGTACTCATATTTGACGTTTTTTGCCCACAGCCCCTTATTACGTGGGCGAATCAGTTGCAAAACGGACTCCTAAACGTCCTTCGCAAACAAAAACCGGGGCCCGCATGATGCGGACCCCGGCTCAATACCGTGACGATATGTCAGTTACGCTCTACACGTAAAACAGGATGTCGTCGTAGGTCGGAACCGGCCAGTAGTCGGCGGCCACGATCTCTTCCATGGCGTCCACGGCGGCGCGCAGCGTGTCCATAGCGGGAACGACCTCGTGCGCGTACACGTTGGCCTGCTCCTGGCCATCGAGGGCCTCAGCCTTCTGATGCACGGCGTCGAGCGCCTTGATGGAGTCGTTGATGGTGGTGATACCGTTGCAGAGCTTGTTGAGCGTGTTCTGCTCGCACTGCATGGCGGCCTCGGCACCGGCGGCACGAATAGTCTCAAGGCCCTTAGCGACCTTGGTGGCATAGGCGGTAATGACCGGGCGATAGGTACGACGCGCCTCGCGAACCATCGTGGTGGCCTCGATGTTCATGAGCTTGTTGTACTTCTCGAGCTTGCAGTCGTAGCGGCACTGAGCCTCGGCCTTGGTCAGGACACCCGTCTCCTCAAAGAGTGCGATGGCCTTATCGGAAACAAAGGCGGGCAGGGCGTCGGCCGTGGTCTTGTTGTTGGCAAGACCACGCTTCTCGGCCTCAACGGGCCACTCGTCGGAGTAGCCGTCACCGGAGAACAGGATGCGCTGGTGGTCGGTCAGGACCTTCTTGCAGTACTCGAGCGCGGCGTCCTGGAACTCATCCTCGGGCGTACCCTCAAGCGCGTCGGCGAAGGACTTGAGCGACTTGGCCACGGCGGCATCGAGCACCAGGTTGGAGTCGGAGACGTTCTGCTCGGAGCCGCAGGCACGGAACTCGAACTTATTGCCGGTGAAGGCAAACGGGGAGGTGCGGTTGCGGTCGGTGTTGTCCTGCATCAGCTTGGGCAGGGTATCGGCGCCCAGGTCGAGCACGCCGCGCGTGGCATGGACGGAAGCCTTGCCATCGATGATCTTCTCGACGACCTCGGTAAGCTGGTCGCCCAGGAAGATGGACATAATCGCCGGAGGAGCCTCGTTGGCGCCCAGACGATGATCGTTACCGGCCGAGGCAACGGAGGCACGCAGGAGCTCCTGATAGTTATCGACGGCCTCGATCACCGCGGTGAGGAAGACGATGAACTGCAGGTTGTCGAGCGGAGTGTCGCCCGGATCGAGCAGATTCTCGGACTCGGTGCCAAGCGACCAGTTGTTGTGCTTGCCCGAACCATTGATGCCCTCAAAGGGCTTCTCGTGCAGCAGGCAGACCAAGTCGTGGCGGGAGGCGATGAGCTTCATCTTCTCCATCATGACCAGATTCTGGTCGATGGCCTCGTTGACCTCGCCATAGACCGGTGCGAGCTCATGCTGGCAGGGAGCGACCTCGTTGTGCTTGGTCTTGGCGGGAATGCCGAGCGCCCACAGCTCATCGTCCAAGTCCTTCATGTAGGCCGAGACGGTGGGGCGGATAGCGCCAAAGTAGTGCTCCTCGAGCTCCTGACCCTTGCATGGAGCAGCACCAAAGAGGGTGCGGCCGGTAATGACCAGGTCCTTGCGCTTGCGGTAGGCGTCCTTCTTGATCAGGAAGTACTCCTGCTCGTCGCCCACGGAAGGAACGACCTTCTTGGGGGTCTTGCCAAACAACGCCAGAACGCGCTTGGACTCACGCGAGAGCGCGGTCATGGAGCGCAGCAGCGGGGTCTTCTTGTCCAGGGCCTCGCCCGTGTAGGAGCAGAAAGCCGTGGGGATGCACAGGACATCGTCCTTGATAAAGGCGGGGCTAGTGGGGTCCCAAGCGGTGTAGCCACGGGCCTCGAAGGTAGCACGCAGGCCGCCGTTGGGGAAGCTCGAGGCATCGGGCTCGCCCTGGATGAGGTTCTTGCCCGTAAACTTGGTAATGGCGGTGCCGTCGTGGTTGGGCTCCAGGAAGCTGTCGTGCTTCTCGGAAGTAATGCCCGAAAGCGGCTGGAACCAGTGCGCGTAGTGCGTCGCGCCCTTGGAGATGGCCCAGACCTTCATGGCATGGGCAACGGCGTTGGCCACATCCAGGTCGAGCGGCTCACCGCCCTCGAGGGTTGCAGCAAGGCGCTTCCAAATGTCCTTGGGGAGGTAGTCCTTCATGACTTCCTCAGAGAACACCATGGTCCCGAAGCGGTCAGTAAGTTCGGCCATACGGAACTCCCTTCGTATCGGCACCGCGTGAGAAGCGGTGTTGATTACTAACGAACGAGTCATAGCTTAGACTCGCCGTGTTTCCGCGACATTACCGTTATGTTGCTGTCGCGAAACCAATCAATGAGGTTACCCTATCGAGGCGGCGTTGCCACCCTCAACAGCCAATCAACTGCATAAATTGCAGACCTCTCCCCATGGTTTAAGGGTAGTCAATTTGGGATGGAGCTCTATTAACTGGTATTTTGCATCAGATACCAGTCTTTATAGTCCGTGCCTAGATTAGCCGCTCTGTTATAGAGAAAGCCGATAGCAAGGCATCTTTGATTGGTATCCCCGAATAACGAGTGAAACTCCACCGTGACACAGTGGTGCTGTAGAATCCTTACAACACATCACACTATTACGTATCTAGAGGAGCACGATATGCGCGTCGACGAGGTTTTTAAGCAGGCAGCATCCCAGGGCACCGCGCCCGTTTCGTTTGAGATGTTCCCGCCCAAGGGCGAGCTGACCCTCGACACGGCTCGCGAAGTGGCAGGCAATCTGTGCAAGCTTTCGCCGAGCTTTGTCTCGGTCACCTGCTCGGCCGGCGGCTCGGGCAACGGTGCCACCACCGCCCCCATCGCGCATATGATTTCGAGCGAATTCGACACGCCCTCGGTGGCACACCTTACCTGCGTGGGCCGCTCGCATGCCGATATCGCCGCCAAGATCGACGAGTATCGCGCCGCCGGGGTTGAAAACATCCTGGCCCTGCGTGGTGATCTTCCCGCTGGCGCGACTGAGGACGACAAGCCTGCCTCCGACTACGCCTACGCCCGTGACCTCATCCCCGAGCTCGTCGACGCCGGCTTTTGCGTGGGCGCCGCAGCCTACCCCGAGGGCCACATTGCCTGTGAGGATCTCAACCTCTCGGTCGAACACCTCAAGCAAAAGCAGGACGCCGGCGCGAGCTTCTTTGTGACGCAGCTCTTCTTTGATAACGAGTGCTTCTACCGTTTTCGCGAGCTTGCCGACAAGGCCGGCATCACCGTGCCCATTACCGCGGGCATCATGCCGTTTATGGGCAAGTCGCAGATCAGCCGCATGGTCTTTATGTGCGGCGCGTCGCTGCCCTCCCCCGTCATCAAGATTCTCGCCAAGTACGAGAATGACCCCGAGAGCCTGCAGGCAGCCGGTGTAGATTATGCCGCCCGCCAGCTTTGCGACCTCAAGGAGCACGGCGCCGACGGCCTGCACCTGTACACTATGAACCGTCCTGCGATCGCCGCGACCATTATGGAGCGCCTGGGGTAATGGAAAAACCGCACATCGATACAACCGCTGTCGAAGTGCCGGCCGACCTTGCGTCGCCGGCGCTTTACCGTGTCGATGCTGCGTACCATCCCCGTGTCGACCGTGCCGAGATGCTGCGGTATCTGGGTTACGGCGGCCAGCAGATTGAGCCCGAGCTGTCACGACGTATTGAGCTTGTGGTCGAGCGTCTGGAACTGGACATTGAGCCTCGTGGCGTGCGCCGCGTGTTTGCCGTCGATGCCACGGGCGTGGACGAACAAAGTGAGCCTTGCATTCGCTTGGTCGGCACCAACGTTGAGCTGCGAGGTCGCGATATCTATCGACATCTCAAAGATGCCCGCTTTGCCGCGCTCATGGCATGCACCCTCGGCATGGACGCCGAGCGTCGCCTGCGC
>DXLT01000131.1:2385-4267 GCA_019414555.1 Collinsella sp. | reverse complement strand
CCCGCCTGGCCGCGATGTTCAACTACAGCTCGTTGGCCGCGTGATACGCCGTGCGAATGGCGCTCGCAATGTCGGCGGTGCGCTCACCCGAGCAGTCGCCCACGCAGGTCACGGGCACCGTCACGCCATCCAGGTCAAACGCGTTGGCCTTGGAGCCCACGGCCATCACCACGTAATCGCAGGCGATCTTCACCGGCTCCTCGGCGCCGTCCTCGGTGGTGCGAACAGCCTCCACGCCCTCGTCGGTAATGGCGGTCAGGCGGGTCTTCACGTGCTGCTCCACGTTGTGCTCGGCAAAGTCGCTCATAATCAGCGGCAGAATGGTCTCGGACTCGCCCGCGGCAATCTTGTCGAGCATCTCCACGATCGCCACCTCGCAGCCGTGCTGCAGCAGGTACTCGGCAGTCTCGGTGCCCACCAGGCCGCCGCCAATGACGGCGACGCGGCCCGTAAGCTCCACCTTGCCGGCCAGCACGTCCCAGCTCGAGACGACCTTCTCCGAGTCGGCACCCGGAACGGGGATGACCACGTCGTGCGCGCCCACGGCCACAATCGCGGCGTCGGCGGCGTTGAGGTCCTCAGCGGTAGCGGCATGGTTGAGCTCAACCTTCACGCCCAGGCCAGGCAGAATCTTCTCGTAGTACTCGACCGAGCGCATGATCTCGTCCTTGCGCGGAGGCGCGGCCGCCAGCACAATCTGGCCGCCCAGATGATCGCTCGCCTCGTAGACGGTCACGTCGTAACCGCGCTTGGCCGCCACGCGCGCGGCCTCCAGGCCGGCAATACCGCCGCCCACCACGGCGATCTTCTTGTCGCCCTCGCCCGGCTTGATGGCGATGGTCGCCTCGTCGCCGTTCTCGGCATTAAGCACGCACGAGATGTACTTGCGGTTTTGAATCGCGTCGACGCAGCCCTTGTTGCAGTTGAGGCACTCGCGAATGGGCTCGCCCGTGGCGGCCTTCAGCGCAATGTCGGGGTCGCACATGAGCGAGCGGCCATAAGCGATGATATCGGCGGAGCCGTCTTCCAGAATCTTCTCGCCGGCCTCAACCGAGACAACGCGGCCGACGGTTGCCACCGGCACGGAGACCAGGGCCTTGACGCGCTCGGCCACCGGCAGCGTCCAGTTGTAGGGCATGGCGCCCATGGGCGGAATGGTGTCGCCCATGTTGCCGGTGTGGTTGGCCTGTGCGACCTGAATCATATCGATGCCCGCGCCCTCGAGCAGCTTGGCAAACTCGCAGGCCTCGTCGGGCTGCAGGCCACCCTTGCCGCGCGGCGTGCCGTCGGGGTTCTCCATGATCACGGGGAGCTTGTACTCCACCATCAGCTGCGGCGCGGCTTCCTTAATGGCAGCGACGACCTCCAGCGCGTAGCGAACGCGGTTCTCGAACGAGCCGCCGTACTCGTCGGTGCGCTGGTTGAGGATGGCCGAGCACAGCGAACCTACCAGGCGGTCGCCGTGGACCTCGATGGCGTCGATGCCGGCCTGCTGCGCGCGAGCGGCCGAGGCGGCGATAGCCTCCTTGATCTGGGTGAGCTGCTCCACACTCGCCTCGTTCACAAAGTGCTGCATGTCGTGGTGCAGCTTGGCGTAGGCCTGGTTGCGGATCTCGTTGGACTCGGCCATCTTGGCGGCAAAGGTCTCCTCGTCGCCGGCGGCCTTGGCCTCCTGCGCGGCCTTGGCGGCGGCCATGGATCCCATGACCATGCGGCCGACACCGGGCACGTCGTACTCGGGGTGGAACAGCTGCAGCGCGACCTTGGCGCCGTGCTTGTGGACGGCATCGGCCAGGGCCTTAAACGTGGGGATTTGGGCGTCGGTCGCCAGCTTGGGCGTGGGGCTTGCGGTCATGACGGGAGCAACGTCGCCGATGACGAT
>DXLT01000131.1:0-2375 GCA_019414555.1 Collinsella sp. | reverse complement strand
CGCCAATGGAGCCGTCACGCTCCTCGTAGCCGGTGGTCAACGGCGGGAACATAATGCGGTTTTTGAGCTCAAGGGGGCCAACCGTAATGGGCTGAAGCAGCTTGGATGCAGGTGCGGTCATGGACATTCCTCTCTTGTAGGCGCGGCGGCGATGATGCCGCGTAGTTGTCTAGAGGATATGGCATGGGAATACAACAGCGCAACGGAAATCGGCGGACAGCAGGTAGCGGCAGGTGGATGGGGCAGGGCGGCCCGCCGGTTTATCTCAATCTGTAACAGTTACGCGGCAAAACCGGGTCTTACTGTTACAGATCGAGACAAACCAAACCCGCCTGCTAGAAAATCTCAATCTATAACAACAACTCGGCAAAATCCGTCCCTCGTGTTACAGATTTAGACAAACACGACCCAACCCACCGGTATATCTCGATCTGTAACACC
The DNA here is from genome assembly GCA_019414555.1 of Collinsella sp. Classification (GTDB taxonomy): domain Bacteria; phylum Actinomycetota; class Coriobacteriia; order Coriobacteriales; family Coriobacteriaceae; genus Collinsella. The sequence goes on along the minus strand of DXLT01000131.1, from coordinate 1,934 downwards.
TAGCCGCCCAAATCGGGTCTAGATGTTACAGATCGAGATCTTTGATTGAGAGGCCGAGAATTGAACCGAAAACACGGTCCCGAAATAACAAAAAAGCTCGCCGGCTAGGCCGACGAGCTGCAAGTTCTTGGTCGCGGGGGCAGGATTTGAACCTACGACCTCCGGGTTATGAGCCCGGCGAGCTACCAGACTGCTCCACCCCGCAATGTCTGGGCGCCTCATGTGCGCAAGAAAGAATATTACACGGGAGTTCGGTAAACGGCAAGGAAAATCTCGTAGAGCATAATTCCTTCATATTTAAAACCCCTCAGCCCCTATCACCGTAAACGAATCGCAGCCGAGCGCCGTCGACGGCACGTATACAATGGTGCGCGTCCTTTTATGCCAACACCGGGAGTAGACATGCTGCTCGCTATCGATATGGGAAATACGCAGACGGCCATGGGCCTGTTTGACGGAGACGAGCTGGTGCAGTCGTGGCGCATGCCCACCGACCGCTCTTATACCGCCGACGAGATCCATGTGCGCCTGATGGGTTTCTTTAAGATGTACGGCCTTTCGCTCGACGCGGTCGACGCGATCGCCTTTGCGGGCGTGGTGCCGCAGCTCTCGCGCGAATGGCACGCCGTGGCCGACCGCATTGCGGCAGACGCCATCGTCATCGGGCCGCAGACGGCCGCCGTGACCAAGCTGCGCGCGGCGCGTCCCCAGGCCGTAGGTGCCGACCGCGTCGCTAACGCCGTTGCGGCCGAAACTTTCTACGGCGCGCCGGCAATCGTGGTGGACTTTGGCACCGCGACCAATATCGACGTCATCGATGAGGACGGTTATTACATTGGTGGAGCGATTGCGCCGGGCATCCGCATTTCGATGGACGCGCTCGCCGCCCGAGCCGCCAAGCTCGCCAGCGTTCCGCTCGAGGCGCCCGAGCACGCCATCGGCCGCGATACCGAGGAGTGCATCAAGGTCGGCGCCGTAACGGGCGCCGCCGCAATGGCTGAGGGCCTAGTCGCGCGCATGAAGCGCGAGCTGGGCCGCGAGGACGCCACCGTTATCGCCACGGGCGGTCTCGCCAGCATCGTCGCCGATTCGACCGACGCCTTCGACGTGGTCGACGGACAGCTCACCATCAAGGGTATCTGCGAAATCTACCGCCGCATGCAGGAGCTGGGATAGAGCAGGGGCTTAAGTCAAGCACGCCCGATGCCACAGTCCCCGCAAATGCTCGCCAAGCCTATTCCTCAAAATCGAAAAATTTTCAGTTTTGAGGAATAGGTCCGAGGTGCTACCCCGCAGTCACGCAAAGCCCTCCCCGGTACAGGCCGAAGAGGGCTTCGTTGTCATCGTTATCTTTGAGCGCGGGTGCCTCGCGTTACAGTCCGCGAATTCGTACGGCCTCGGGCGGAAACTCCTGCTCGCCGGCATCGGTCTTAATGGTCGCGCGGCCCCAGATGTCCAGGCCTGCAAACACACCGACCGCAAGCGGCAGGCCGTTGGGCGACACCGCCGCAACTTGGCGGCCCAGCAGCGGCACCATGTCGAAGTACTCGCCCAGCACGGGAGCCAGCGGCCCTGCGGCGCCTTGCGGCGTGTTGGCAACAACCGCCCAGGCGTCCACGCGGGCCAGCACGGCGGCGGCCAGCGCCTCGACCAGCGCTTCGTCAGCCACGTCCACACCAAGCTCGCTCAACGCCGAACGCTCAATATCCACCGTCACGGCACCGAACATGCCCGCAGCACCGGCACCGCCGTTCACGGCAACACGCGCGAGCGACGTCTCAAACGCAGGCGTTCCGCACACGATATCGCTCGGCCACTGGATACCCACCTTACCGGCAAGGCCCAACCCCGGCGTCGAAGCCGTGCCCACGAGCGCGTCCATCATACCCATCGCGGCCACAAACGGCAGGCCATGGAAGGCGTGCATATTCACA
>DXLT01000130.1:3839-4268 GCA_019414555.1 Collinsella sp. | reverse complement strand
AAACAGCAGCGTGCCGATGCCGGCGAACAGAAGCGTCGTCGAAACGGAAAGGCCGGTGAGCACGGGCACGAGCACCGTGGCTCCGAACATCGCAAACATGTGTTGCAAACCCAACACAAACATGCGCGGGCGGCCGAGCGACGATGCATCGTAGATGGCATCGGTGACGGCGGGCGTCGAAGACCGGGACATGAGAGTCCTTTCAAAAAATGGAAGGGCGATCAGGCATATCGGATAACCTGCCCGAACGATACGATCCGAACCATTGTACGCGATACGCAATGCCTCGCACGCGCCGCCACCTGCAAACGGTAGCGTTACTTCCAAACGCGCTCGGCAATACGCTTGACCAGCGCGATCTTTGCCCATTGCTCATCCTCGGTCAGCTTGTTGCCAATCTCGCAGCTGGCAAAGCCGCACTGCGGAGAC
>DXLT01000130.1:0-3829 GCA_019414555.1 Collinsella sp. | reverse complement strand
AGGATGAGCAATGGGCAAAGATCGCGCTGGGGCGACAGGTACAGGTTCTCGAGTGGCACGTACTTTGCGGCTTCGCGGATGCGCTCGACGATAGCATCCTCGTTCTCGAGCTCTGCCGCCTTGGTGGTTACCAAGCCCAGCACGACCTTCTTGCCGGGAGCGACGTACTTGAGTGGCTCAAAGCCGCCGGCGCGCGGCGTGTCGAACTCCAGATAGAACGCATCGACATTCTCATGTGCGAACAGGTACGGCGCGATGGGATCGTAGCCGCCCTCAAAGGCATAGGTGGAGTGGTAGTTGCCGCGGCACACGTGCGTGTTGATAACCAGATCGTCGGGCTTGCCCTCGATGGCGGCGTTGTTGAGCGCCACGCCCAGCTCGCTTACCTTTTGCAGGTCGACCGGGCTCATGCCGGTCTTGGACACAAAGTCGGTATCGCAATAGATGCCCCAGGTGCAGTCATCAAACTGGATGTTGCGGCAGCCTGCTGCGTACAGGTCGGCGATCACCGTGCGATAAGCGGCTGCAATGGCGTCGGCAAGTTCCTCATCGGTCTTATAGACAGCGCGCAGGCTCTCCTGCTGGCCGTCGCAGCGATCGAGCGTGACCTCAGAGAACGTCTGGATCGGCGCCGGAATGGTCTGGCGTGCGACCTGGCCCTCCCCCTCAAGCGCCTTGACGAACTTAAAATGCTCGACGAACGGGTGGTTCTCGCCGCTGATGGGGCCGGTCACCACGGCGGTGTCGGCCGTCGTCTCCTCGTCATGGAACATATAACCCGTGCGTGAGGTGCGGCGCTCAATGCCGTTAAGGCCCCACATAAAATCGAGGTGCCAGTAGCTGCGGCGGAACTCGCCATCGGTGATCACCCGCAGGCCGGAGGCCTTCTGCTTGGCCACCAAATCGCGAATGGCATCGTCCTCGACGGCCTTAAGGCCGGAAGCGTCGAGTTTACCCGCGACATAGGCGGCACGGGCGTCCTTTACAGCCTGCGGACGAAGAAAACTGCCGACGATATCGGCGCGAAACGGCGCGTTCGGTTGAATCGAAGTGCTCATAGATATCTCCCTTTGCATTGGATGCTTTACTGGGACAGAGTATGAGCGCTCATATGACCATCGTAAAATATACGTTTATAACAGTTTGATATAGATGCTTCCTATATCAGTCTGGACTGCCATAAAGAGACTTGAACTGTGCGGAGCACAGCAGCCTAGATATGCTGACGAATCGCGTCGATATAGGCCTGCCCGTAGCGCGTAAGCGTCGTGTTCTTGCGCGTGATGATGCCGATCTCCATGTACTCGTCTACATCGAGCGGAATCGAGATGATGCCGGGACCGTTGAGCTCGTGACTGATCACGCCTGAGCATACCGTGTAGCCGTTGAGGCCCATGGCCAGGTTGAACAACGTCGCACGGTCGCGCACGCGGATATTCTTGCGGCGCTCAAACGTCGAGGTCAGCTCCTCGGAATAATAGAACGAGTTGTAGCTGCCCTGCTCGTAGGACAAAAACGGATAGTCTTCGAGATCTTCGAGCGTCACGCTGGAGCGGCCCGCCAGCGGATGGTCAGCACACACAAAAACGTGCGGCGTGGCGCAGAAGAGCCCTTCGAACACGAGCTCGTTGGCCGCCAGCATGCGCTCGATGACCTCGCGATTGTGCTCCGACAGATACAGGATGCCGAGTTCGCTTTTCATATGCGCGACGTCCTCGATAATCTCGTGAGTCTGCTCCTCGCGCAGGGTAAAGTCGTAGCGCGCGGCATCAAACTCACGAATCACATCGACAAACGCATTAACGGCAAAGGAATAATGCTGACAGCTCACACTAAAATGCGGTACCTGCTCGGACGCGCCCTTGTACTTGCCCTCGAGCAGGTCGGCCTGGTCGAGCACCTGGCGCGCGTAGCCCAAGAAGGTCTCGCCCTCCTCGGACACAATGACGCCCTTGTTGGTGCGCTCAAAGATGTGCACACCCATCTCGTTTTCGAGATCGCGGATCGACGCGGTAATCGAAGGCTGCGACACAAAAAGCCGGCGCGAGGCCTCGGTGATGCTGCCGCATTCGGCAACTTTGACGACATACCTGAGCTGCTGAAGCTTCATAGCTTTCTCCCTAGACGTTCGTGACGCCGAAACCCGTCGCATCCATCTGACGCATAAACGGCGGCATCTCCCCCGTCGCGGCGCAGTCGGCAATCTGATGCAGAGCCCCGGCAACCGCATCGTCTGCCGCAGCGCCGATATGCCAGCGCGCGGCAGCCGTGACAGCCTCGTTGGCATTGGCGACTGCAACGGAGTTGGGAACGGCGTCGATCATGGGCAGATCGTTATCGGAATCGCCAAATACGGCCACCTCGTCGGGCGTCAGGCCCAAAGCGCGCGCCAGCTCCAGCGCAGCGCAGCCCTTGTCCCAACCGGCCGGAAGGATGTCAAGCAGGCGCACTCGGTTGTTGGGAAACACAAGCGAGAGTTCCGGCACCTCAGCGGCAACGCGCTCGCGTAGCTCCACGAGCTCCTCACGTGAACGGGCACTCCAAATATTCGCCTTAAACACCGGCGCATCATCGACGAAGGGACAGCACGGGGCCTCTTCGCCTTTGAGCCACGCATTACCGCCCGACTCCATGGCGCGACGAACGCGCTCGGGATCGCTCGTCACGCAGTAGGCATCGTTATTCCAAAAGTCATCACCCAGGCTGTAGACCTTCAGATACGTATCGTCGGTCTCCTGCTCCAAGTAGTCAGCCAAGCGCATAAGGGCGGCGTTGTCGGTCGCATGCGAGGCTACCGCCTCGCCGTCCACAAACATGACCTGGCCGTTACAGAACGCGCCAGTCGAAAAACACTCGGAACAATTTTTGAACATCCAGCCCATCGCGGACGGCTGACGGCCCGAAACCGGGCCAAAGTGCAGACCCGCCGCCTGCATGGCATGAATGCCCTCGATGGCGTAGTCGCTGGCGCCGTCATGCCCGGCCGGAATCAGCGTATCGTCCATATCGGTCAGCACAAGTTTGATCATAGAATCCCCCAGTCATTTTCACCGTAACCATTGTAACGACCTGCCAAAAAGGGACAGGTTTATTTTGGCAGGTTTTATCTGGGAAAACGCAACGCCCCAGTTGCCAGCTGCCAAAATAAACCTGTCTCTTTTTGGCAGGTGCGCTAGTATAGGGAACAACAGATTCGATGCGGGAGTGCCGGCGGTGCAAACCACAAGGCTGAGAGGGCAATGGGCCCAATCCTTTGAACCTGTCAGTTAATGCTGGCGTAGGGAGCATGCCGCCTTTACAGGGGCGCTGTCTATGCACAGCGCCCCTTTTCTATGCCAAGGAGGCATGTGCAGTGATTGATTCGGAACAGCTTAAGCAACATGTGGTCAAGGCCGTGGAGGAGATTCGCGCCACCAATCCGATGGCCGGCTCCATCACCAACACGGTGACGATCGACTTTGTCGCCAATGCTCAGCTCGCCGTGGGCGGTTCGGCCGCCATGGTCTATCTGCCCGACGAGGGCGAGGCGCTCGTTGCCGGCGGCGGCGCCATCTATCTCAACATGGGCACGCTCTTCCCCATCTACGAGCAGACGATTCCCCGCGCGGCCAAGGCGGCACACGACGCCGGCAAGCCCTGGGTGCTCGATCCGGTGGGCCTGGGCATCGGTAGCCTGCGAACCCAGCTGGTAAACGAGCTCAAGCAGTACAAGCCTGCCATCGTGCGCGGCAACGCCTCCGAGATTATCGCGCTCGCCGGCCTGTGGGGTCTTGAGGGCGAGGCGGCCGATCTGAGCCGCGTGCGCGGTGTCGATACCACCGACACGGTC
>DXLT01000013.1:0-13180 GCA_019414555.1 Collinsella sp. | reverse complement strand
GGCATCCGGGCCTTTGCTAGCAACTTGATGTTGCGGGCAGCTTAGAACTTGTGGCCGCACTTCTTGCAGACGCGCAGCTTGTTCTTGCCGTCCTTCTCGTGACCGACGCGGGTAACCTTACCGCACTCGGGGCAGACGAGATTGACGTTGGAGGCGTCGATGGGAGCCTCCTGCGAAACGATGCCGCCCTGCTGGTTGGCAGCGTTGGGCTTGACGGCCTTCTTGACGACCGAAACGCCCTCGACAACGACCTTGTTCTCGGCAGGGAGAGCACGCAGGACAACGCCCTGCTTGCCGCGATCCTTACCAGAGAGAACCTGGACCTTATCGCCCTTCTTGATATACATATATCTCCCCTAACTACAGGGTCTCGGGAGCGAGCGAGACGATCTTCATGTACTTCTTGTCACGAAGCTCGCGAGCGACAGGCCCGAAGATACGGGTGCCGACGGGCGAACCATCGTTGTTGATGACAACGCAGGCGTTCTCATCAAAGCGAATGTAGGAGCCATCCTTGCGGCGGATCTCCTTAACGGTGCGAACGACGACGCAACGGACAACGTCCTTCTTCTTGACGTTGGCGCCAGGGGTAGCCTCCTGGACAGCACCGATGAACACATCGCCGATGCCTGCATAACGACGCTTGGAACCGCCAAGCACCTTGATGCAGCGAATCTTGCGAGCGCCGGAGTTGTCGGCGACGTTCAGCATGGTTTGCATCTGAATCATGGTAGATGTTCCTCCGAACTAAGAACCGAAGAGAGGTGCGCAGCCTTTACGCGGCCCGTGGTATGCAAGCCAGGCATACGCACATCTTCGGAAACGTACAAGTCGTAAGAGCGACTGCTTATTTAGCGCGCTCGACGACCTCGATGAGGCGCCAACGCTTCATCTTGGACATAGGACGGGTCTCCATAACGCGGACGGTATCGCCCACGCCAGCCGTGCACTCCTCGTCGTGAGCGTGCAGCTTCTTGGAGCTGGTCATCATCTTGCCGTACTTGGGGTGACGCTTGCGCTCGGTGATGGTGACAACAATGGTCTTGGCACCGGAGACGGAGGTAACGACACCCGTACGGACCTTACGCGAGTTACGCGAATCAGTCATGTTCTCTCCTTAGGTCCTACTCGGCGACAGCGGACTTCTCCGCTGCGATCTCGCGGGCGCGCTGCTCCGTGAGGACGCGAGCGATGTCCTTCTTCACGGTGTTGACGCGAGCGGTGTTGTCCAGCTGGCTGGTGGCCATCTGGAAACGAAGGTTAAAGAGCTCGGCGCGCATTTCCTTCAGCTTCTCAACGAGCTGAGCGTCCGAGAGCTCACGAATCTCTGCGGGCTTCATTAGTTCTCCTCCTTGGCGGCGGCGGCGTCCTCAGCAGCCCACTTGGCCTCGAGAGCGGCCTCCTCAGCCATCTCCTTCTCGATGCGCTGCTCAGCGTTCTTGGCAGCAACAATCTTGGTCTTGATGGGAAGCTTGTGCTGTGCAAGACGCAGAGCCTCGCGAGCGACCTCCTCGGGCACGCCCTTGACCTCGAACATGATGCGGCCGGGCTTGACGACGGCCACCCACTCCTCGGGGTTACCCTTACCAGAACCCATGCGAGTCTCAGCAGGCTTCTTGGTGATGGGCTTATCGGGGAAGATCGTGATGTAGACACGACCGCCACGCTTCATGTAGCGGGTCATGGCGATACGAGCGGCCTCGATCTGACGGTTGGTGATCCAATGGGCCTCGAGAGCCTGGATACCAAACTCGCCGAAATGCAGCTCGGTATTACCCTTGGCCTGGCCCTTCATGGAGCCACGCTGCACCTTGCGGTGAAGAATACGCTTAGGGGCAAGCACTACTGACCCCTCCTCTCGGAGTTACGACGACGAGGACGGGAAGAGCCCTCGAGTGCAGGGTTGGGAACAGGCTGGCCCGGGAGCTTCTCGCCCAGGTAGATCCAGACCTTCACGCCGCAAGCGCCCATTGTGGTGCTGGCGACAGCCGTGCCGTAGTCGATCTTGGCACGGAGGGTGTGCAGAGGCACGCGACCCTCGCGGTACCACTCACGACGGCCCATCTCGGCACCGCCGAGACGACCGGAGCACTGGATACGGATGCCCTTAGCGCCGGCCTTGCGGGCGGACTGGACAGCCTTGCGCATAGCGCGACGGAAGGCAACGCGGCCCTCGAGCTGCTCGGCGATAGACTGAGCAACGAGGTTGGCGTCGAGCTCGGGGCGCTTGATCTCGACAACGTCGACGGAGAGCTGGCCCTTGGAGACGCCAGCGACCTTCTCGAGCTCGGTGCGGAGGGTATCGATCTCGGCACCCTTCTTACCGATGACAACGCCGGGGCGAGCGGTGAGGATAATGACCTTCACCTTGTCGCCAGCGCGCTCGATCTCGACGCGGGAGACAGCTGCGCGGGAAAGACGCTTCTCGAGGTACTTGCGGATCTCGAGATCGTTACCGAGGGTCTTAGCGTAATCCTTCTCTGCGAACCAGCGGGAGCGCCAGTTCTCGGTGATGCCAAGACGGAAGCCGGTGGGGTAGACTTTCTGACCCATACAGCTTTACGCCTCCTTTCGAGGAGCAACGACGACGGTGATGTGGGAAGTACGCTTCAGAATGCGAGAAGCGGAACCCTTGGCGCGGGGACGGATGCGCTTAAGCGTCGGACCCTCGTCAACATAGGCAGCGGCGACAACCAGGTTGTCGGCACGCAGACCGTTGTTGTTCTCGGCGTTCGCAACGGCGGAACGGAGAACCTTCTCGACATCCACGGCGACGGCGCGGTCGCAGAAGTGGAGGATGTCGAAGGCCTGAGCGACAGGCTTGCGGCGGATCAGATCGACCACCAGGCGGGCCTTGCTGGGGGAAACACGCACGTACTTAGCGACGGCGCGAACCTCGGTGGCCTCAGTTTCAATAGACTTAGTTGCCATTTACGGTTAACCCCCTATTTGGCCTTGTGGCCACGGAACGTACGAGTCGGCGCGAACTCGCCGAGCTTGTGACCAACCATGGACTCGGTAACATACACGGGCACATGCTTGCGGCCGTCGTGGACGGCGATGGTGTGACCAACCATCTCGGGGAAGATGGTGGACGCGCGGGACCAGGTCTTCACGACGTCCTTCTTGCCAGCCTCGTTCATCGCGGTGATACGCGAGAGAAGGCGAGTCTCCACGAACGGGCCCTTTTTGAGACTTCTGCTCATAAGTGCTTTCTCCTAAAACTCGGTATCCGAAATTACTTCTTACGGCGACGAATGATGTGCTGGTTCGAGACCTTCTTCTTCTTGCGCGTACGAAGGCCCTTCGTCGGCTTACCCCAGGGGGTAACGGAGGGACGACCAGAGGTGTGGTTCTTGCCCTCGCCACCGCCGTGCGGGTGGTCGACAGGGTTCATGACGGTACCGCGGACGGTCGGGCGCACGTTCATGTGACGCTTACGGCCGGCCTTGCCGATGACGATGTTGGAGTGATCGGCGTTGCCGACCTCACCGACGGTGGCGCGGCAGGTAACGAGGATGCGGCGCATCTCGGAGGAAGGCATACGGACGATAGCGTACTTGCCCTCCTTACCCATCAGCTGGCAGGAGTTACCGGCGGAACGGGCGATAGCAGCGCCCTTGCCCGGCTGGAACTCGACGGCGTGGATGAGCGTACCGACGGGGATGTCGGCGAGGGGCAGAGCGTTGCCCGGCTTGATGTCGGCGTCAGAACCGGACATGATGGTCTGACCGACCTCGAGGCCCTTGGGGGCCAGGATGTAGCGCTTCTCACCGTCAGCGTAGTGCAGCAGAGCGATGCGAGCGGAACGGTTCGGATCGTACTCGATCGTGGCAACCTTGGCGGGCACGCCGTCCTTGTTGCGCTTGAAGTCGATCACGCGGTAACGACGCTTCACGCCGCCGCCCTGGTGGCGGGTGGTGATGCGGCCGTTGTTGTTACGACCGGCCTTCTTGGGCAGGGGCTCGAGAAGAGACTTCTCGGGCTTGGTGCAGGTGATCTCGGAGAAATCGGAGATCGTCTGCCAACGCCTACCAGCGGAGGTCGGCTTAAGGTGCTTTACAGCCATTACAATCCCTTTCAATAGGAATCCGTTAGCCATCGCAGACAGGGATTCGAGGTTCTGCCTCGGGTGCGATGACACCGGACGTATACACGGTTCCGGGCGTGTCCATTTTATACGCCCAAAACCTTGAGCTCTCGCCTCCCCTATTTGGGAGGCATGAGCTCACTCAACAGCAGCGAGTCTTAGGCCTGGTTGCCAAAGACCTCGATGGTGTCGCCCTCGGCCAGCGTGACGATGGCCTTCTTCCAAGAACGGGTCTTGCCGGCGACATAGCGCACGCGCTTGGTCTTGGGCTTGACCGTCAGGGTGTTCACGCGAACGACCTTGACGCCGAAGATCTCCTCGACAGCGTCCTTGATCTGATACTTGTTAGCATCCTTGGCGACCTCGAACGTGTACTTGTTCAGCTCCATGCCGGAGAAGGAACGCTCGGACACGATCGGACGGATGATGATCTCGTGGGCGGTCATTTATGCAAGCACCTCCCCGAAGTGAGCGGCGATGTCGGCGGGCATCAGCACAGCGTTGTTGTTGACGAGATCGTAGGTGTTGGCCTCGTCGGCAGTGATGATGAACGTCTTGGGAATGTTGCGGAACGACAGGTAGGCGTTGACGTCCTCATCGCGAACGATGATGGTCAGACGCTTGCCCTCAAGGCCGAGAGCCTTGAGCATGGCGACGGCAGCCTTGGTGGAAGGCTTCTCGAAGCCGTAGTCGTCGACGAGCACGAGCTCGCCATCGGCCAGCTTGGCGGACAGCGCGGAGCGCATAGCCAGCTTGACCTCCTTGTTGTTCATACGCTTAGCGTAAGAACGGGGCTTGGGGGCGAAGACAACGCCACCGTGACGCCACTGGGCAGCACGGATGGAACCCTGGCGGGCACGGCCGGTGCCCTTCTGACGCCAAGGCTTCTTGCCGCCACCGGAAACCTCAGAGCGGCCCTTAGCGGACTGGGTGCCCTGACGCCAAGAGGCCATCTGGCACTTGACGATGTGGTGCATAACGTGGATGTTCGGCTCGATGCCGTACACCTCAGCGGCGAGCTCGGCCTCGGCGACCTTCTTGCCCTCGCTGTTCTTTACTTCAAACTTTGCCATTTAAGTGTTCTCCTTGGTATGACGCTGGGCTAAATGGGCTGGGCCCTTAGGCCATACGGATGGCGACGAGACCATTCTTGGCACCCGGGACAGCGCCCTTGACCAAGATGAGGTTCTGCTCGGCATCGATGCGGACAACGGAAAGGTTCTTGACGGTAACGCGCTCGTTACCCATGTGACCGGCCATCTTGACGCCCTTGAGGACGCGCGCAGGATAGGCGCACTGACCGATAGAACCGGGGTGACGCTGGAAGTGAGAACCATGCGTCATAGGACCGCGGCGCTGACCCCAGCGCTTGATGCGACCCTGGAAGCCCTTACCCTTGGAGGTACCGATGACGTCGACCTTCTCGACATCAGCGAAATCAGCGACGGTGACGACCTCGCCGACCTTGTGCTCCTCGCCGTTCTCGACGCGGACCTCACGAAGGAAACGGACAGGCTCGACGCCAGCCTTGGCGAAGTGACCAGCCATGGGCTTGTTCACGTTCTTGGCCTTGATGTCGCCGAAACCGATCTGGACGGCGTCATAGCCGTCGGTTGCCTGAGTTTTAACCTGCGAGACAGCGCAGGGGCCAGCCTGGATGACCGTGACGGGAACGACGTTGTCGTCCTCGTCCCAAACCTGGGTCATGCCAATCTTGCGGCCGAGAATCATGCTGATCAAGATATGATCCCAACTCTCGCGTGGTCTTGGGACAATGCGTACACCACCGAGCGTACGCCCCTAGAGGACCACTACTTACACGACGTGCTCCCCAGCCTTGTATTTCGCCCGGACTACCTGACAACCCTATTAAGCAGGCATTTTGTCCAGCCAGAATACTCCCCTGGTTACACACAGCTGTTTAGTATACACGGCTGCGGGCGTATCCATCGAGATTCATATTTCACTCACATTGTTTACGCAGGTAAAGTGCGTGGAGTCGCCTGGGCTTGGCAGAGGGGCGGCGAAATATATTAAGTTTGCTGCTCTACAGTCCTGCGCAAGACGGAAAGCACATTAAGTGCTTTCCTTTGCGTGCGGAACTCGCGACAAACTTAATATATTTCGCCGCCCCTCTGCCAAGCTCGGGAGACGACACGTTGATGTCTGCTTAACTCTGCTCGCTCAGCTAATTTCTTTGTTGGGGGTCCACTATTTGCTGGAGAGTGAACTTGCATTGCATTGGCTCGCCCTCTGCTTGTAGTTTTTCCTCGTCAAAATCGAAGATCATGATGGCGCAGTTGGGGAGTTTTGTTGGGAGCTCGAAGCCCTCTGGGGCTGCAGCCTTGATGAATTGGCGGCTGGCGCTGCCGTGGCTTACTGCTAGGAGGGTTTCGATGCCCTCGGCTCCCATGAGATTGGTGAGGGTGCCTACCATGCGTTCTTGCAGCGCGCGGTTCCCTTCTCCTCCAAAGGGGACCAAATCCTCACCCGGATCCCAGACGTCGGTAGGCAATGCGTCGTGGGGGCCTTCTTCGAAGGTGCCGTAGCAGCGCTCAATGATGCCTTCGCAGGGCTCGACTGCTGCGTCCGGGCCAAGGAGTTCGGTTGCGACGAGCCGAGCTGTGTCCATGGCTCGGCCTAAGGGTGAAGAGACCACTTTGTCGGGAACGACGTTGTGAGATTTGATCCATGTAGCTGCCATCCCGGCTTGCTGACGGCCTAAGTCGGTGAGCGGTGAGTCGCAGCGGCCCTGGACCAGCTTTTTGACGTTGAATTCCGTCTGGCCGTGGCGGAGTAGATATAGACGCTTCATGCTCTCCCCTTCTGTATAACTTGCTTTGCCGGCACAGCCCTACTCGTGGGTATGTCCTACGTAGTCTTCGTCGATCGTAATCTTGGCAATCGACTTGGGGTATTCCGATTCGACCCTCTGGGCCAACGCGTGCTTCAGGTCCTCGGCGTCCATGCCCATATCCGAGGGACGCACGCAGTCAAAGATCACGTTGGTGTGCGTAGGACCCGGCACACAGCGCAGATCGTGAATCGAAAGGCGGCTATCGATCTGTTGGGCCATGGCGTTAATGCGTAAACGCATGCTCGCCACCTTTGGATCGTCGGTCACGATGGGATCGTAATGGAGCGTGACGATCATGCCGTCCTCGTCCCTAAACGCCTGCTCGATGTTATCGAGCGTGTCGTGACTTTCCAGCGGGCTGGCCTCGGCCGCCATCTCGGCATGTGCGCTTGCAAACTTCCTGCCCGGACCGTAATCGTGAACCATCAAATCGTGAACGCCCAAAACGCCGGGGTAGCTCATGATCTTGTCTCGAATGTGCTTGACCAACTTAGGATCGGGCGTCTGGCCCAAAAGCGGGCTCACCGTATCCTGGATGAGTTCAAAACCGCTCCAGCCAATATAGGCGCCAACGGCAAGGCCGACCCATGCGTCAAGATTGATGTGCGTCATCTGCGAAACAATTACGCACGCTAGCACGGCGCCCGTGGCAAGAACATCGTTCTTGGAATCTTGCGCGGTCGCATGCAGCGTCTCGGACTCAATGCGATCGCCGAGCTTTTGGTTGAGGGCCGCCATCCAGAGCTTTACGACCATCGAAAGCGCTAGAACTGCCACCAGGGCAAGCGAGAACTCGACAGGTTCGGGGTGGATGACGCGCTCAACCGAGGACTTCACCAGCTCAACGCCAATCAGCAGCACGAGCGCCGCCACGACCAATCCCGAGAGATACTCATAGCGACCGTGGCCGTAAGGATGCTCGGGGTCGGCCGGCTTGCTCGCCAGCTTAAAGCCCAGCACGCTCACGATATTCGAACTAGCATCGGACAGGTTGTTCATGGCATCCGCCACGATCGAAACCGATCCCGACAGCACACCAATTGCGCCCTTCGCAGCACAAAGCGCCACATTGGCGACAATACACACCATGCCCGCTAACGTGCCCACACGCGCACGATCGCCCTGCGCGCGCTTAACTATCCACTCGACCATCTGCATCCGCCCCCACGGTACTACCTATATATCTATTGCTCAAACGGATTGTAGTGTAGCCACTTTGTCCTCAAGATACAAAAAGGCCGCAGCCCACACGGGCCACGGCCTTGGAATGTGACAAAGGAATCGTCCTTTTGTCGCACAGGTTTATGCGCTTACCTCAGCAGCGCTCGCCACTGTTTCGGACGAATCGGCTCCGTCCCCCGTCGTCTGCCCCTTCGTCGGCACCACACCAAAGCAGTAGCTCAGCGCCGCAGACATCGCGAATGCTACACCACCGGCAGCGCAGCACCACAGCAGGTTCGAGATGCCGCCCGTGGCAAAGCCAATGACCATGAGGACATTCGTCATGCCGATGGTATAGGCCGTAACGTGGCCCACGGCCGCAACAAGGCCTCCGACGGCGCCGCCAATGGCCATGCACGTCAGGCACCTGCCATATTTAAAGCCGCAACCGTACAGCGCCGGCTCGCTTACGCCACCAAGCACACCCGAGATCGAATAGCCCAGCATGAGCGCCTTCTCGTCCTTATCCGCAACGCGAAGCGACGCGCCAAAGGGCATGCCCCAAACGGCGAACGTTGCCATCGTCGCGGCGATCAGGATGCACGAATCCGTTCCCACACTCATAAACTGCGCATAGGCAAGCGATAGGACAACGTTGCTGACGCCGGCGATCTTTAGGAACTCCCAGCCTGCGGCAAGCCCCATGAGCGTGAGCAGCGACACAATGCCACCGGAATTGCCAAGCATAAACATAAGCTGGCCCAACAGCATGCCCAGATAGCTGCCCGCCGGCGCCGTAATGCACAGCGAAACCGGAACCATGACAAGCAAGGTCGCAAACGGAACAAACGAAAACGCCACGGCCTTAGGGATAACGCGCTTAAAGAAACACTCCACTCGCCATAGCACGGGCACCGAGATGAGAACCGGAATAACAGTCGTCGTGTAATCGTTGACCGGCGCAGGAAGCAGACCATACACGGAAGTCATCGATGCCCCCGTCGTCGATGCGGCATCGACAAGCTTGAGTAAATCGGGTGCAATCAATACGCCGCCCAGCATCATGCCCAGCTGCTCCGAGCAACCGAGCTGGCGGGCGGCCGCCCAACCAAGATAAATGGGCAAAAAGTAGTAGCCGGCGTTATAGAGCCAACTGTAGAACAGGCGATAGATATCGGAATCGGCAGACCACAGGCCCAGCATGCCTTCGCCCATAATGACAGCGACGGTGCGGAACAACGCCGCGCAGACAATAAACGGCAGCGCCGACATCATGCTTTTGGACAGATAGTCCACCACGGCCATGGCGTTTGATGAAACCGACGTTGTAAACGAGGTGTTAGAAACTTGTAGCATGGAACGCCTTTCCCAATATGACATGCGGGCTGTCCCTTTGTCACATCGTGCGGTATCGACCGATTGCGCGGTACTTTTCGTAGCGGAGGTTTGTGAGGGTCGCGTCGTCGAGCTGCCCAAGCGTATCGAAGGCATCAAATGCCGAGGACATGACGGCACCGGCGATCTCCTCATGCGACAGGCCCTTATCGTCAACAATGCCGTCGATGATGCCGAGCGCCAGCAGATCGGGGGCCGTGAGCTTAAGCGCCTCGGCGGCCTCATCCGCACGCTCGGTATCCTTCCACAGGATCGACGCACAGGCCTCGGGGCTCACGACCGAATAGGCCGAGCTCGAGAGCATCAGGATGCGGTCGGCCACGGACAGCGCCAGCGCGCCACCAGAGCCGCCCTCGCCTGTCACCACCGAGACAATCGGCGTCTTAAGGCCGCTCATCTCCATGAGATTCTGGGCGATGGCCTCGCCCTGACCGCGTTCCTCGGCACCGATGCCGCAAAACGCGCCCGAAGTATCGACCAGGCACAGAACCGGTCGACCAAACTTTTCGGCCTGGCGCATCAGGCGACGCGCTTTGCGGTAGCCCTCGGGATGTGCCATACCAAAGTTGCGACGCATGCGCTCTTTGGTCGTGGTGCCGCGCTCGATGGCGATGACCGTTACGGGGCGTCCGTCTTTCCAGCCAATGCCAGCCACCACAGCAGCGTCGTCGCCAAAGTAGCGGTCGCCGTGCAGCTCCACAAATCCATCCAGGCCCAGCGAGATCATCTCGCCTGCCGTGGCGCGATCTGCCGAGCGGGTCTGCTTGACAATCTCGAGCGCGGTTTTTGGTGCGGCCGAGCGCTTGAACAAGTGTCCCAGCTTTTTGCCGCGGCGACCCGTATGCACGATCTCATGCGGTGCCCCCAGGCCGGGCGCGTGCCCTTCGTGCAGCGCCAGCAGCTCGCCTACCGTGAGCGCAATCTCGCCACGCGGAACAACGGCATCGCAAAAGCCGTGCTCCAGCAAAAACTCGGAGCGCTGGAATCCCTTGGGCAGGCGCTTGTGCATGTTCTGCTCGATCACGCGCGGGCCGGCAAATGCCGTCAGGGCATCGGGCTCGGCCAGGATAATATCGCCCTCCATGGCAAAGCTCGCGGTTACGCCTCCGGTCGTGGGGTCGGTGAGCACCGTGATATACAGGCCGCCCGCCTCGCTGTGGCGCCTAACCGCCGCAGAAATCTTGGCCATCTGCATAAGCGATGTCACGCCCTCTTGCATGCGCGCACCGCCCGAAACGGTAAAGCCGACAACTGGCAATCCAAGCTCGGTCGCTCGCTCAAATGTGCGACAGATCTTCTCGCCCACCACGGAACCCATCGAGCCCATCATAAAGTTGGCGTCCATAAAGAAGAGCGCGGTATCGCAACCGCAGATTTTGCCCCTGCCGCACACAACGGCATCGTGCTCGCCCGAACGCTCGCTCACGCTCTTGAGCTTGTCGGCATAGCCGGGAAACGAGAGGAAGTCCTCCGGCGCCAGACTGGCATCCCATTCCTCAAACGTGCCCTCGTCAATCGTCATGCGCATGCGGTCGCGCCCGCTCACGCGAAAGTGTTTGCCGCAACGAGGGCAGACCTCGAGGTTGTCGTGCAGGCGCGCCTCATCGATCACGCGGCGGCACTCCGGGCACTTGATAAACACGTGGCGCGCGGGAAACTCGGCGCACGACTCGGTCATCGGTCCCTCGAGGACGTTGACCGTCTTCGCTTTTCTATTCATCAGCATAGAGATGCCCCATCAGATCGGTGTGATACATGCCCGACAAGAACTCGTCGTTTGCCAGCACGTCGAGCTGAAGCTCGCTGTTTTCGCTCACGCCCTCAATCACGAGCTCGCCCAGGGCCGAGCGCATCTTGCGAATGGCGCCGTCACGCGTGGGCGCACACACGATGAGCTTGCCAAGCATGGAGTCGTAGTACGGCGGAACTTTAGCACCGGTAAACATGGCGGAATCCCAGCGCACGCGCGGACCACCCGGCACACGCAACGCGGTGACCGTTCCGCATGACGGCAGAAAATCCGGCGTTTCGGCATTGATGCGGCACTCCATGGCGTGGTTGCGGACCGGCATGTCCTCCTGCTCAAAGGGCAGAGGCTGGCCGGCTGCCACGCGCAGCTGCCACTTGACCAAGTCGGTATCGGTCACAAACTCCGTAACCGGATGCTCCACCTGCAAGCGCGTGTTCATTTCCATAAAGTAGAAATTGCCGTCGTCCGAATACAGGAACTCGATGGTACCGGCTCCTTCGTAGCCGACGGCACGAGCCAGGTCACGCGCTGCCTTGTGCATGCGAGCACGAATGTCGTCGTGTCCGTCGAGGCACGGCGCGGGGCTCTCCTCGATTAGCTTTTGGTTGCGCCGCTGCACCGAGCACTCGCGCTCGCCGAGCGAAAACACATGGCCCTGCTTATCGGCCATAATCTGTACCTCAACGTGATGCGCCGGCGCGACGAACTTCTCCATGTAGCACTCGCCGTCGCCAAAAACGGCCTCGCCCTCGGCGCGTGCTTCAATAAAGGCCTTTGCCGCATCTTCCACGCGCTCGACCTTACGAATACCGCGACCGCCGCCGCCCGCACGCGCCTTAATAAGCACGGGGCAGCCAATGCGCTCAGCCTCGGCCGTTGCCTCCTCGGGACTTTTGAGCAAATCGCAGCCCGGCACGATGGGCACGCCCGCCGCGGCAGCCGTTCGACGTGCGGCGTCCTTGTCGCCCATGCTGTCGATCACCTTGGCCGAAGGACCAACAAACGCCAGGCCATACTTGTCGCAGTCGCGCACGAAGCTCGCCTTCTCGGAGAAAAAGCCATAGCCGGGATGAATTGCCTTAGCTCCCGACTTTACGGCACAGGTGAGCACAGCATCGTCGTTGAGGTAGCTCTCGGCAAGACGCGGACCGCCGATGCAATACGCCTCGTCGGCAAGCTGCACGTGCAGCGCGTCCGCATCGGCCGTGGAATAAACGGCGACGGTCTTGATGCCCATATCGCGGCACGCGCGGATAACACGGACCGCGACTTCGCCGCGGTTGGCGATGAGCACTTTGTCGAACATGAAGCCTTCCTTAACTTTCGTGCATGAGTGCAAAAGACATATCGGCGCGGCAGCAAACCTCACCGTTGACGCTCGCAGTACCCGTCGCAAAGCGGAACGGCCCGCGCGCACGCGTGATGGTGCACACCAGATCAACCGTGTCGCCCGGGCGCACCGGACGCTTAAAGCGCACCTTGTCCAGACTCGTGTAGAACGGCGTCGCGCCGCGCGCTTCCTCATCGCCCATCAGCAGCACGCAACAGTTTTGGGCGAGCATCTCGCACTGAATCACGCCGGGGACCACCGGGTTTCCCGGAAAATGCCCCTGCAAAAAGTACTCGTCGCCCGTAATCGTGATCTTGCCGTGGGCCTCGTCGCCCACCAGCTCGGCCTCGTCGAGCAAAAGCATCGGTTCGCGATGCGGCAACAGTTCCTTAAGCTCTTCTTTGTTCATGGATATCACCTATCCGATCCTCATAAGGCAACTGCCAAACTCCACGAGGTCGCCGTCGGCCACGCAGATCTCGAGCACCTCGCCGTCTGCCTCTGCCGTTACCTCGTTGAGAACCTTCATGGCCTCGATGATGCAGAGCGTCTCGCCGGCCTTGACCTTAGAGCCCACGTGCACAAACGGCTCGTCGC
>DXLT01000129.1:0-4281 GCA_019414555.1 Collinsella sp. | reverse complement strand
CCATATGGGTCTTGCCAAAGAGCTTGACGGCAAGGGCGACAACGGTGGGCTCGTCGACCATGACGTCATCGAGCAGCCTTTTCATGGCCGCAGCAATCTCAACGCGGGGAACCTTATAGACGTCGCGCAGCGTGACCACGACGCGCGTGATGATTTCGGGATAGACACGAGCGGTGCGCGTGGCGATGACCTTGGCGGCGCGCGGTGACAGGACTTCGTCGTCGTCAAGCAGGTAGCGTAGGATGACGGTCTCGTCGATGATGGTGCTACTCATGGATATCTACTTCCTCGGGACCCAAAATCGAATCGGCGCTTTCTGTGGCAAGGTATTCAATCCAGGCATTGCGCTCCTCGGAGCGGCGATTGGGGTCACCGTATGCTTTGAGCGATCCATAGGCGGCGGTGCCGTCCTTTGAGCGCACGGCGACCGGCTGAAAGGGGAGCTTGCGCATCAAAATGCTCTGCGCGACAAATAGACGGACGGCCTCGGCGAGCGATGTGCCCATGGCGTCGTAGAGATGTTCGGCATGCTGCTTGTCTTCCTCGCGAATGCGCACCTGCAGGATGGCTCGTTTTTGAGTCGATGACATCACTGGCCCCCTTAATGAGCGTGCAATATAGTCGGTCAAATGCGGCATGTGCCGATACTTGAGCATCTTATAACGATTACTTTATTTCGCTCAAGTAAATAACCATTAACTTGAATACAAGCGTAGTACATCTAAAATGAGAGCGCGTAAAAATCTCTGAGGCGTACGCATGTAATACACTCACCTTTATAGCTTCTAGAGAATAATTCCAACCTGCCAAAACCCCTGCAATACACCCGTATTGCAGGGCCTATGCTCAAGTTTGCCCCCTGCAACTGCGTATATTTAACCTGTATATCGTTGGAGGAATTCTATCGAAGTGCCTGTTTCGCCGCATGCACTCGATACGCCGATGCCGGACCACGGGCGGTCCGGGGCAACGTCGGCAGGGTCTCTCCGGCATGGGATTCAGGAGGGAGTGAACAACATGGGCAATAAACGAGTCGTGGTTGATTCTTCACGCTGCATTGGGTGCCAAACCTGTATGGCGGCGTGCATCGAGGCACACGATATTCCCGGCAACATCGCCGCACCTCGCTTGCGCGTAACGCGCACCTACGAGATTTCCGCGCCGGTGGCATGTCACCACTGCGAGGACGCTCCGTGCGCCAAGGCCTGCCCCACGGGTGCCTTGTTCTTTGATCCAAAGAACCATCGCATCGGCGTCAACGAGGACAACTGCATCGGCTGCAAGAGCTGCGTCATGGCCTGTCCCTTTGGCGCCGTGAGTGTGGCGACCACGCAGGTCCCCGTCTTGATGGGCGACGTGCGCGTGGGTTCGCAGACCAAGAGCTTCGTGCTCAAGTGCGACCTGTGCGTGGACCGTCCCGGCGGTCCGGCGTGTGCCGAGGCGTGCCCGACCAAGGGCCTCACCTTGGTAGACGAGGAGCGCCTGGCAGAACTGACTGCCGAGCGTGCCCGCGCCACCATCGAAAACGAGGCGTAGCCGGGCGGCCATACAGGCCCAACGATTGTCAAATACGTACCGATTAATCGGTAGCAGAGAAAGGAAGGAGGGTGTCATGGAGAAGCATAAAGTGATCTGCCCGTACTGCGGCGCCGGTTGCCAGTTTAACCTCCTGGTCCAAAACGGCCAGGTCGTGGGCACCGAACCGCTCAACGGCATCACCAACCAGAGCGAGCTGTGCCTTAAGGGCATGAGCGGCTACGACTTCATCAACGACACCAAGATCTTGACTCCTCGCGTACTGCACCCGATGATCCGCCGCACTAAGGGCGCGGATCTTGAGCGCGTAAGCTGGGACGAGGCACTGGATTTCACCGCATCTAAGATGCAGGCCATAATTGACGAATATGGTCCTAACGCTGTCATGACCACCGGCTCTTCGCGAGGCGGCGGCAATGAGGCGAACTACGTCATGCAGAAGTTTACGCGTGCGTGCATCGGCACCCACAGCGTGGACAACTGCGCCCGTACTTGACACGGCCCTACTGTCCTCGGTCTGATGGACACGGTTGGTTCAGGTTGCATGTCATGCTCCATCCCCGGTATGGAGGATGCGGGCTGCATTTTCCTCTTCGGCTATAACCCTGCCGATTCGCACCCCATCGTCGCAAGGCGTATCGTGCGAGCCAAAGAAAAGGGTTGCAAGATCATCGTCGCCGATCCGCGCCATATCGAAACCGCGCGTATCGCCGATCTCTACCTTCCGATCAAGAACGGTTGCAACGTTGCGTTCCTCAACGCCTTTGCCAACTGCTTGGTCAACGATGGCCTCTACGACAAGGAATTCGTCGCCGAGCATACGAACGGCTTTGACGAGTGGTGGGAGACCATCAAGAACTACACTCCCGAATCCGTACAGGACATCACGGGTGTCGAGCCCGCGTTGATCCACCAAGCTGCCGAGATGTACGCCACGGCGAAGCCCTCTGCCATCATTGGCTGGGGCATGGGCGTATGCCAGCAGAAGCAGAACCTGAAGACGGTGCACACCATCGCCTCCATCGCCTGCGTTGCCGGCCAGATCGGCAAACCCAATTCCGGCCTCGCGCCCGTGCGTGGTCAGAACAACGTCCAGGGCTCCTGCGATATGGGCATGCTGCCCAACCTGTACCCTGGCTACCAGAAGGTCACCGACCCGGCTGTGCGTGCCAAGTTTGCCAAGGCTTGGGGCGTGCCCGAGGAAAAGCTCCCGCTCGAGGAGGGCTACAAGCTCACCGACCTGGGCCACCTGGTCGACGAGGGCAAGGTGCACTGCTTCTACAACTACGGCGAGGACCCGGTGCAGACCGAGCCCGATTCGGCCGGTATGCGCAAGACGCTCTCCGAGCTGGATCTGTTCATTTGCCAGGACATCTTTATGACGCAGACGACCATGCTCGCCGACGTCATCCTGCCTGCCACCTCTTGGGGCGAGCACGAGGGTGTCTTTACCGCATCCGACCGTAGCTTCCAGCACTTTGACGCGGCCGTTCCGCCCAAGGGCGAGTGCCGTCACGACTGGGAGATCTTCGCGGACCTGTCTACGCGTATGAGTTACCCCATGCACTACGACAACACCGAGCAGATCTGGAACGAGTGCATCAGCCTGTGCCCCAACTTTGTGGGCGCGACCTACGAGAAGATGGCTCCCGAGGGCGGTTACGCCCAGTGGCCGGTCAAGAGCACCGATGTGAACGACCACGGTACGCCCGACATGTTCGCTGGTGGCAAGTTCACCACCAAGGACGGCCGCGCCAACCTGATGGCGCACGACTGGGAGGCGCCCTCCGAGCTTCCCGACGATGAGTACCCGCTCATTCTGTGCACCGTTCGCGAGGTCGGTCACTACAGCTGCCGCTCGATGACTGGCAACTGCAAGACGCTGGCGCTGCTCGCCGACGAGCCCGGCTTTGTCCGCATGAATCCCGCGGACGCCGAGGCACGCGGCATCAAGAACGGCGACATCGTCTCGATTCACAGCCGCCGTGGCCAGGTATACAGCCGCGCCGACGTGAGCGACCGCATCAACAAGGGCACGGTCTATATGACCTACCAGTGGTGGATCGGCAAGTGCAACGAGCTGACCATTCACAAGGTCGACCCGGTCTCGCATACGCCCGAGGACAAGTTCTCCGCCTGCCAGGTCGACGCTATCGCCGACCAGGTCTGGGCTGAGGGCGAGGTGGAGCGTCAGTACACCGAGCTCAAGCAGGCTCTGGTGGACGCCGCCGCTCCCCAGGACGTTGAGCCCGGCGCCGCCAAGTTCGATGACGAGACGCACGTGAACCAAATCGTGTAGTCCCGTTCTCGTTGGCTTTTTGGGCCGGGCGTCCCGTACGTTCGGGAGCCCGGCCCGTTATTTTGAAAGGAAGTGGGGATGAACCGCTTCATCGACATCAACCCGGAGAGGTGCATCGGCTGCGGAACATGCCAGTCCGCCTGTGCCGACGCCCACCGGATGCAGGGTCTTCAGGATACGCCGCGCTTGGCGCTCGTGAAGACCGGCGGTATTTCGGCCGCCCTTGCCTGCCACCATTGCGAGGGTGCCCCCTGCGCCGAGGTTTGCCCGGTGAATGCCATCGAGCACGATGGCGACCGCATACACGTCAAGGAGCAGGAGTGCATCGGGTGCAGGCTGTGCGCCATCGCGTGCCCCTTCGGAGCCATCCATCCCGATGGCACGTCTATCGCCGGTGTCGCAGGCATGTGCGACCCGACGCCTTCGTATCCTAAGTCCCTGAGCAG
>DXLT01000128.1:0-4283 GCA_019414555.1 Collinsella sp. | reverse complement strand
CCATCGGCAAGAAGCGCGATGGCGGCGGCTTTAGTGGCAACGACGAGCGCGAGCAGACGCTCAATCAGCTGCTGACCGAGATGGATGGATTCGATAACCACAAGGGTATCGTCGTCCTCGCTGCGACCAACCGTCCCGACAGCCTTGATCCGGCCCTGCTGCGCCCCGGCCGCTTCGACCGCCGCATCCCCGTTGAGCTGCCCGACCTGACCGGTCGCAAGAATATCCTTGAACTGCACGCCAAGAGCGTGAAGACGCAGCCGCCGATCGACCTGACCGCGATCGCCCGCGCCACGCCTGGCGCCTCGGGTGCCGACCTGGCCAACATCATCAACGAGGGCGCCCTGCGCGCTGTCCGCGAGGGTCGCAAGCGCGCCACGCAGGATGACTTCGAGGAGTCGGTGGAGGTCGTCATTGCCGGCCAACAGCGTAAGTCCACGGTGCTTTCCGACCACGAGAAGCAGGTCGTTTCCTACCACGAGATCGGCCATGCCATCGTCGCTGCCCGCCAAAAGGGTTCCGCGCCGGTTACCAAGATCACCATCGTGCCGCGCACGAGCGGTGCTCTTGGCTATACCATGCAGGTCGAGGAGGACGAGCGCTTCCTGACCACGCGCCAGGAGGTCTTGGACAAGCTTGCCGTCTACTGCGGCGGCCGTGCGGCCGAGGAACTCATCTTTGGCGAGATGACGACCGGTGCCGCCAACGATATCGAACAGGCCACCAAGCTCGCCCGCAACATGGTGACGCGCTTTGGTATGTCCGACGAGTTTGGCATGATGGCGCTCGGTACCGTGCAGAATGCGTACCTCAACCAGGACACATCGCTTACCTGCGCTCCCGGTACGGCCGAGCGCGTGGACGCGATTGTCGCTAAGCTGATCGAGGACGCGCACGATCGCGCCCTGCAGATCCTCAAGGAGAACAAGTTTAAGCTCCATGAGCTGGCTCGTTATCTGTACAAGAAGGAGACCATTACGGGTGAGGAGTTCATGAACCTCCTCACGCGCGAGAATCCGCTGATGCCCAAGCAGCAGTAAAGCCGCGGCCGAGCCAGTAAACGCCGACGCCCCATTTGAGCAGCTTACTCAAATGGGGCGTTTTGCTTGAGAGGGATGGAAATGAAGATCGTGGTGAGTGCCTGTTTGATGGGCGAGAGCTGCAAGTATAATGGGCTCGACAACTATCATCGCGAGTTGGTCGAGGCCTGCGAGCGTACAGGGACCGAGGTCCTCTTGGTGTGCCCTGAGGTCTTTGGGGGCCTGCCCACGCCGCGCAAGCCGTCCGAGATTGTGAACGGCGAGGTCTGTACCTGCGAGGGCGTGTCCGTTGACCTGGAATTTCGCCTAGGCGCCCAACGTGCGCTCGACATGTGCGAGCAGGCGGGTGGGCCGGAAGAGATCGCCGCGTGCATCCTGCAGGACCGTAGTCCCTCGTGCGGCGCGAGCCTCATCTACGACGGAACATTCAGTGGCACCCTCACGGCGGGCAACGGCGTCTTCGTTGATTTACTGCTCCGCCACGGTTATCGCGTGATCCCGGCTAGCGAGTTCGACCCCAGCATGCTGGAGCAATAAAAAACCACCACAAAGGTACTGCTCCCTTGTGGTGGTTTTGGGTTAGAGCTAGAGGGTGTGGCCGTAGGCGTTGGCAGCCTTGATGGCGGCGGCGATTTTTTCGTCGGTGAAGGGCTCGGGGTTTCCCTGCTTCCACTCGTTGGTTGCGTGCGCGTATTCGCACAGGGCCGGGATATCTGCCTCGGTAAGGCCAACCTGCTCAAGCGTTACGGGCAGCCCCATCTGCTTGTTAAAGGCGGCGTAGCGCTCAAGGTTCTCGGTATCGCCCGTATAGGCAAACAGTACCAGCACGCCCAGGCTCACGACCTCGCCATGCAGGTAGGTGCCCTCACGCGGAATGCTGCAGGTGGCGTTGTAGAACGCGTGCGCCACGCTCGAGTTGTAGTAATAATCGTTCTGGTTGGTCAGGTTCGAGACATAGCCCGTGTTGACAACGATGTCGAGCGCGATCTGCTTGACGGCCTCGCTCGACAGATTCTGGCGCACATCCTCAAGACCCTGCACACCATAGGTAAACAGCGGCTCGGAGCAGGTGTGGGCGAGTGCCAGGCCAAGACCGGCGGTGTGCTCTAGGTTGCCGGCGCTCGTGGCGTATTCGACCTCGGGCTGCTTAGACAGGGCATCGCCCACGCCGGCCCAGAAGTACTCTGCCGGTGCCTCGGCGATGATCTTGGGGTTGATGAAGATGTGCGCGGGTCGGTTGGGGTACGAATAGCCCTCGAGCGAGCCGTCGTCGTTGTACACGACGGCAATGGCGGTCGCGGCGGAGCAGTTGGAACAGATCGTCGGGACAGTGAAGACGATCTTCTTGAGCTCGATGGCCGCCGTCTTGACGGTGTCGAGCGCCTTTCCGCCGCCGCAGGCGATAAGAACATCAGCCTCCTGGCAGGCAGGGGAGTTCACGACCTTGGCGATATTGGCACGCGTACTGTTGGTACCGTAGACGCGCGTCTCCAGGACCTCGACATCGGTACCTTCAAGTGCCGCCTCGATTCCCGGCAGCGCCGCAGCCAGGGCTCGCTTGCCGCCAATGATGGCGACTTTCTTCGCGCCGTACTCCGCCAGTGCAGTTGGCAGCTCGTCAAAGCAATCCTCGCCAACGGTGTAGTCGCTCATTCCAATGGTTCGCATAGCAACCTTCTTTCGTTCGATAAAGTGCTTTCAGGTATTTTGCTCCAAGAGAAGGTCCACAGCCGCGAGAAATTTCGAACGTATAAAACCAGTGTTGAGGGTTTTTCGCCGGCGTTGAACGTGCTAGCATACTCCGCATAAGCGTTGATGGGGACGAGTAGTCGGCCGTCCGCATGCTACAGAGAGCGGGGAGCGCTGAGAACCCGTGCATGCGACCGATGAAAATCACCCCGGAGCTGCGGTCCCAACGGACGTGCCGCGCAGGTTCGTCTTAGTAGACATCGCCGAGATGGTCGTCGATACAGACCAGCCGAGTAACGGATGCGAGCGCGCGGCGACGCGAGCGAGGGCATCTAAGCTGGGTGGTTAAGCGAAGAGCTTTTACGGACAGACTGTCCGTTTTGTGGCGCTTCGTCCCAGCTTGTAGGGACGGGCGCTTTTTTGGTGCCCAGAGGGCGTGCGCGCCCATGACAAGAAAGGGGTACCGTGGCAAACGAGTACAAGCAGACGATGAATCTGCCCAAAACCGGATTTCCCATGCGTGCCGGTCTTTCCAAGTCCGAGCCAAAGCGACTCAAGGACTGGCAGGACAACAAGGTCTACGAGCAAGTTCTAAAGAAGAACGAGGGTCACAAAAAGTTCGTGCTGCACGACGGCCCTCCGTACGCCAACGGCCCGATCCACATCGGCCACGCCATGAACAAGATCTCCAAGGACATGATCAACCGTTACTGGATGATGCAGGGCTATGAGGTTCCCTATGTTCCCGGTTGGGACTGCCACGGTCAGCCGATCGAGCATAAGGTCGAGGAGAAGCTCGGCACCGAGAAGTTCAACCAGACCCCCACGGCCAAGATCCGTGAGCTCTGCAACGAGTTCGCTGTCGAGAACATCGAGCTGCAGAAGGCCGGCTTCCGCCGTCTGGGCGTGCTCGGCGATTGGGACAACCCCTATCTGACGCTCTATCACCAGCATGACGCCGCCGACATCGAGGTCTTCAAGGCCATGTTCGATAAGGGCATGATTTATCGCGGCCACAAGCCGGTTCACTGGTGCAAGCACTGCCACACCGCGCTCGCCGAGGCCGAGATTGAGTACTCCGACGAGACGAGCCCCTCCATTTTCGTGCGCTTCGAGATGACCTCCAAGCCCGCCGGCCTCGAGAACTTCGACGGCCCGGTTGACTTTATCATTTGGACGACCACGCCGTGGACCATCCCCTCCGACCAGGCCGTTTCCCTTAAGCCCGGCGCCGCCTATGTCGCCGTTGAGCACGAGGGCCGTGCCGAGGTCATGCTCGAGGACCTGGCTCCCAAGTGCTGCGAGGAGTTTGGCTGGGAGTACACCCCGGTTATGGTCGACGGTAAGCCCTATGTGGTTCCCGTCGAGACCTTCCACCACATCCACTACAAGCAGCCGATCTTTGACGGTGTTGAGGGCGTGGCGTTGCTGGCCGATTACGTCGGTGTCGATGACGGTACCGGTATCGTCCACAACTCTCCCGGCCACGGCGTCGACGACTACTTCGCCTGCCTCAAGGAGGGCATCACCGACATTTGCATGCCGGTCGATGAC
>DXLT01000127.1:0-4300 GCA_019414555.1 Collinsella sp. | reverse complement strand
CGCCCTGGTCAACGCCATTGGCGAGATGCGTCGCGTGGCACGAAACGCGGTCGCCTGCATCAAAGCCAAAGCGGGCATTGACCTGTGCGATTTCGTCGATTTTAATGGCGATCAAGCCCGCGTTTCGTGCCACGCGACGCATCTCGCCAATGGCGTTGACCAGGGCGTGGATATCGCCCAGACCGGTCACGGAATCGGTCGTATCTGCCAAGCTTCGGTTGGTGACAATGCCCACATACATGTTGGGCTCGGTATCGGTGCCGTCCAGGCGGTAACCCGTGCAGTCGCAAAGCGCGTATTTTCCGGCGGTATTCATGACGCGATACTGCATGCAGTGGAAGTGCCACGTGCCGTTTATCACCATGTCGAGCTCGGCGCGTACGTTGTCGCGGTCCTCGGGATGAACGCGGGCGAGCCACATGTCGACCGAGTTAAAAGGGTGCTGGGAGGGCAGGTCAAAATCGCGCACGGCGTTAACCGACCATTGCGATTCGCCCGTATCGAGGTTAAGGATGAACGGATAGCGCGTCTCGGAGCTCATGGAGATTGCTTGGAACACCCGGTCGTTGCAGGGAAGCTGATCGACGATTGGGCGTTGTAGTGCGTCATTGTCTTTCGGTTGCTGTACACGATGCATAAGCTTATAGCGATACATCTTGCGATCGGCATCCATCGTCATCTGGCGATGCGTGTCGCCGGCAAGTGGATCGACGCGCGAGCAGCCAAAGCTAAAGCTGGCGATCATGGGCGCCTTGCCACCTGAGCTCGCCTCGATCAGCCCGGCACGCACCTGCTCCAAGCGCTGCTCGAGTTCAGTCTCGTTTGCGGAGAGCGAGATAAGCACAAACTCGTCTCCACCGATACGGAACAGCATCTCATCGTGCTCCATGGTTTCGGAGAGCGTGCGGCAGATGCTCAGAATATAGCGATTGCCTTCGGCGTGGCCAAACCTATCATTGCAATGCTTGAGATGGTCGATGTCAATATAGGCGCAGGTGAAGGGATCGCCTTTGCGCCAGAGCTGCTCGACGTGACGGTCGAGTCCGCTGCGGTTGCCCAAGTTGGTGAGCGGGTCGATATAGGCGTTGCGCTCAAGCAGCTGGCGCTCTTGTTGCAGGATAGCATGCGTCTTTTGCAGTTGCTCACCAACGGCGCGTAGCTCAGCAGGCAGCGCGGCAACATCGAGTTCGGCGGTCGAGATGCCATTCGCAAGTCGCTGAAGATAGGCAATAATCGATTGCTCGCCCAGGCGGTACGACTCGTTCATGATGGATAACCTCCTTGGGGGAACAACGGTTTGTATCATATCCCCAATTCGGTTTGAACTGGGGATATAAGTTAGCTAATGGAGACAAATGCCCCCTTCGGCGGTGGCGTTTTGCGCGCGAGCGTATCAGTTGTTATTGCCACCATCGAGCAATGCCTCAAAATCCTTCGCCGGCATGGGGCGGTAGTAGAGGAAACCCTGAGCGTAGCGGGCGCCCATGTGGCGTAGCATGTTCGCCTGCTCATCTGTCTCGACGCCTTCGATTACAATGGGCAGATGGAGCGACTGCGCCATCTCGAGCATCGATGACACGATCTGCGCGCTGCGGCCTTGATCGCGGTCGGTGGGCACAAAGGTTCGGTCGAGCTTGATGACGTCGACGTTGACGTTCTTGAGCATCGCGAGCGTGGACTGACCGGTGCCAAAATCGTCCATATAGGTCGAGAAGCCGCGGGTGTGCAAGTCGGCTGTCAGTTTGTCCACGGCTTCGGACTCTCCCGTATAAGCCGTCTCGGTGATCTCGATGCGCATGAGCTCGGGCGGCAGGTTGTATTGGGCGGCGAGCGATCCCATATGCTCGGCAACGTCGCAGGCAAGAATGTCCACGCGAGACACATTAAGCGAGACCGGAACCACGCGAAGACCGCGATCGAGACGCTCGCGAAGCCATATGGCGACACCCTGCCAAATGTACTTGTCGAGCGTCACCACAAAGCCGCTTTCCTCGAGTGCGGGGATAAACGTTGCGGGCGAAATGAGAGAGCCGTCCTTGTCAATCCAGCGCGTAAGTGCCTCGGCGCCAATGATCTCGCCGGTTTCCATATCGACCTGGGGCTGAAGATAGTACGTGATGCGACCATTTGACAGCGCGTACTGGAATTCGGTCAGCGTGCGGTGGAACGCGACTTCGCGCTCGTACTCCGCGGGGCGGAAAATGGCAATGCGCTCCTTAAAGTCGTTTTTTGCGCGTCGATTGGTAAACATGGCCTTTGCCTGCGCATCGATGGTGATCTCCTCATTGGAGTCGATGGGGTAAATGCCCATGGACGGCCAAAAACCTACGCCGTCATCATGCCTGGCTACTGCCTCGCGAACGCGGTTGTAGATTTGATGGACGGTGATGTGCTTAAAGGGGATGAGTACGCAAAAGTCATCTTGGCCCCAGTACCCTGCGACGCCCATATCGGCATTCTCGATGTCCTTGAGGACCGTGCCCACATCGGCGAGTACGCGGTCGCCCTCGGCCTGGCCGTGCCATTCATTAAACAGGCGCATGTGACCCATGTCGACGGTGGCGATGCACCAGGTGTCGTCGCGCCTTGCCTCGAGAAATGCGTTGGCGCGCCGCATAAACTCGCTGGGTCGATAGAGGCCCGTGAGCGAGTCGATACGTTCGGCGATGGCGCTTTTGCGCTCCGCCTCGGGTATGGGGAGGCTGTCGTTGGGAACAAGCCCGCCGGCCGTGCGAAGGCGACGGTCGAGTTCGCCTAAAACGGCGGTCGCTTGATGGGTTAACTGCTCGTAAAAGGCCGGGACGACAAGGCAGACGGGAGTAATGGTGTCGCCCGCGATTTGAACAGGAGCGAAAACAGCCTCTTTAAGGTGGCGGGTCAGTTGCTCGAATGCCTCATGGTCCAAATCGTTGCTGAGCACGACGAACTGGACGCTTCGTGAACGGAAGACCCGGCTTCTGCCGCGGGTGATCGACAGCATGCGGCCTGCGTATTCGGCAAGCATGTTGTCGACAGCCTCGGCCCCGTAGAGCTCGTTGAGATTCGCCGTGCCACGAATGCGCACCGCTATAAGCCCCGTCTCGCAGCGGTCGCGACGGCAGGCATCGATAGCGTTGACCAGCATGCGCTGCGTTCCGAGGCCTGTGGCGGCGTCGACGGTTTCGGCAAGCGAGTGGTTGACGAGTTCGCCGACATAGAGCGAGGGGACATTTCCGTCGCCGTCGATGCGAAACCCGCGAGCACGGCAGAGAACGTAGTCACCCGCGGCATTGCGCATGCGGTACTGCATGACGCGGCGGTGTTTGGAGCCGTTAAAGATCTGGTTGATGTCGTTGGCGTAGGCCTCGAGGTCATCGGGATGGACGCGCGTCTTCCAGAAATCGCGGCAGCTGTCTATGTGCTCCGAAGGAAGACCGAGATCGCGCAAGGCACCTTGCGACCAAAGGGTGCGGTCCTTGTCCAAGTTCTCGATAAAGAAATAGCGGCCTTCGTTGAGCATCGAAAAGGCGTCGAAAATACGGTCGCTTATTTCGAAGTCGTCGGTGTGGACTTGCGCGATATTACGTCGATCAAGATGCATGGCATGACGTAGCTTGTAGTCGTACATGCGATGGTCGGCATCGAGCGTCATGCGATTGGAGGCTTCGCCCAGGGCGGGGTCGGCGTGTGCCACTCCGTAGCTAAACGAGTGGGGCATCTCGGAATCGTTGTTTTTGAGCAGGATCGTTCGGCAGTGTTCCAGACGTTCGGCGAGGTCGTCCTCGGTCGCAATCGTAGATAGGATGGCAAACTCGTCGCCTCCCAGACGAAATGCCGCCTCGTCTACCTTCATATACAGCTTGAGATAAAGGCTTACCTGCAAGATATAGCGGTTGCCCTCGTCATGGCCAAAGACATCGTTGCAGTGCTTGAGATTGTCGATATCGATGAACGCCATGGTAACGGGAGCGTCCTGCTCCCAGAGCTCCTCGAGGGAACGGGCAAAGCCGCCGCGGTTGCCAAGTCCGGTAAGCTGGTCGGTAAAGGCGGTCCTAATCAGATCATCCTGACGCTCGAGAAGGTCGCGGACGGTCTTTTCGAGCGTTTCGGTGTAATTGCTGACAGTTTCCATGTTCTAAGCGGCTTTCTGAGGTCGGGGCGGATTGCGTCGGGCGAGCTCGTTGTGTACACGTATCGTTGTTCGGCGTTTTGCGTGCATCCAGGCCCCCGCCTTGCTGCGTTGTTGAGTTAATTTGTCGGCTAATGTTCGCTGTTGATAACAGCTGAGTAGTGTAAACAACAGCACACAATTATATATGGG
>DXLT01000126.1:0-4304 GCA_019414555.1 Collinsella sp. | reverse complement strand
TATATGATGGATGCTTCGTTTGCCCTTATCCCCGAAAGGAACCCATATGATTGATGCGTGCCCCGAATCCGCTGTGCTCTTTTTTGACGTGGACGGCACGCTGGCGTCGTTCGATCCCGACGATATGACCGATAAGGACTTCAATGCAGTCCATCCGTCGAAGTCCGTTATCGATGCATTTGGTCGCCTGCGCAATGCGGGTCACCGGGCATTTATCTGCACGGGTCGCCCCTTGTGGCTGATTGCCGATGGCCTGCGCGCGCTGAACCCGGCGGGTATCGTTGCCATGGCGGGGGCGACGCTCGAGGTCGAGGGCCGCGTGGTGCATGAGGACTGCTTTGACGAAGACATTGTTGAGGAGCTTGCGCATCGCGTTGTGGATGCCGGCATCGAGGTTTTTTTCGAGTCCAATGCTGCGACCTTTGCGCTGGAGCCTGTGGGCGTTGAGCGCTCGTCTTTAATCGGTACCTCTGTGGTGCACAGCGCCGAGGAGATGCGCATCGACGGCAGCTTGCGCGTGGGCAAGGTATGCCTCAATGTGCCCAGTTTGGCTCGTGTAGCCAACGATGACGGCTTTATCAATCGCAACTTTGAGCTGTGCAACACCGGTGGTCAGAACCGCGAGCTGAGTCCCAAGGGTATTGACAAGGGCGTGGGCGTGGCGCGAGCGCTGGCGTATCTGGGCCGCGAGGGAAATGCGCGCACTTTTGGCTTTGGCGATTCGGGCAACGACCTGGGCATGCTCGCTGCGGTCGAGACGGCTGTCGCCATGGGCAACGCCATGCCCGAGGTCAAGGCGGTCGCCGACTACGTGACCGACGATGTCGAACACGACGGCACCGTCACGGCGATGCAGCATTTCGGCCTCATCTAATGAATCCCGCGTTCTGACGTTTGCTCAAACTGCGACTCTTTGCTTTTGCATGCTCAATCGATTTATCAATCCAAACACTGAGGTGTTTATACCGTTCGCCGAGAAGATAAAAACCCGCAGCTCACGCCTTGATAAACGTAGGTAAAGTGTTTAGCAGTGCAACGCCCATGTGCAAGCGAAAGGAATCAGGCAGATGGCAATCAAGGTGTTCGCTGACGGTGCAAACCTCGAGGGCATGCTCGACATGTACGAGAACGGCAACGTTCAGGGTTTCACGACCAACCCGTCCCTTATGAAGAAGGGCGGCGTGACGGATTACCGCGCGTTTGCCAAGGAGGTCCTGGCCCACATCACCGATGTGTCCGTCTCGTTTGAGGTCTTTGCCGACGACGTCGAGACCATGGAGGTCGAGGCGCGCGAGATCGCTACCTGGGCCGAGAACGTCTACGTCAAGATTCCGTGCGTGACCACCAAGGGCGAGTCCACCGCCGAGCTGGTGCGCAAGCTTTCGGCCGACGGCATCAAGGTCAACGTCACCACCATCTTTACGCCTACGCAGGTTGATGAGATGGTCGAGGCCGTCGACGCCGAGACGCCGTCCATCATCTCGCTCTTTGCCGGCCGCATCGCCGATACCGGCGTCGACCCCATTCCGTTTATGACGGAGTCGGTCAAGAAGGCCGCCGCAAAGCCCAACTGCGAGGTCCTGTGGGCGTCCACGCGCGAGCTCATCAACATTTATCAGGCCGAGGCCTGCGGTTGCCAGATCATCACGGTGCCCAACAGCATCCTGGCCAAGCGCAAGAACATTGGTCGCGACCCGTACGAGGTCTCGCTCGACACCGTGCGCGGCTTTGCCAAGGATATCGCCGCTTTGGGTTTCCATATTCTGCCGTAACGCGAACACTGGCTGCGCCGCTGGTTGTTCGCCCCGGCCTTTCCTTTCCCTATCGCTCACGCGCTCCGCGAGGGTCGCGCTAGGCAAAGGAAAGGCCGGGGCTGCCGGCACGAGCTTGCCAGCAAGTTGGCGCTTGGCTTCCATATCCTGCCGTGGGCAAAGGTACCCCCGCCTGCGCCGTGCAAAATTGAGAGTATTCAGCAAGGTAAAGGCTTTTACCAGTTGGGTGAAGCACGGAACAGCCCCCGTTTTGGCTCTAATGTCGCTAAAACGGGGGCCGTTTTTGAGGTTATTGTCTCTGAGGGGCATCCGGAACGGTGGAATTTGCAGAATACTCGCGATTTTGCACATCGCTACAGGGGGTACCTTTGCTTTGGCGGTTTACTTGCCCTGCACCATGGTGAGCGAGATCTTCTTGCGGTCGCGATCGACCTTTTCGACCCACACTTTGACCGTGTCGCCGACGCGCACCACGTCGCTCGGGTGCTTGACAAAGCGGTTGGCGAGCTTGGAGATGTGCACAAGGCCGTCCTGGTGCACGCCCACGTCGACGAAGGCGCCAAAGTCGACGACGTTGCGCACCGTGCCCTTGAGCTCCATGCCGGGCTCCAGGTCGTCGATCGAAAGCGCTGAGCGGCTAAAGACCACTTCGGGCGCGTCGTCGCGCGGGTCGCGGCCGGGTTTCTTGAGCTCGTTGACGATGTCGATGAGTGTGAGGGTGCCGCAGTCCAAGTCGCTTGCCAGCGCC
The DNA here is from genome assembly GCA_019414555.1 of Collinsella sp. Taxonomy (GTDB): domain Bacteria; phylum Actinomycetota; class Coriobacteriia; order Coriobacteriales; family Coriobacteriaceae; genus Collinsella. The sequence goes on along the minus strand of DXLT01000126.1, from coordinate 1,784 downwards.
GAGATGCTGCCCAAGCGGCGCTCGATGTCGGGTACGCCGCCACGGCTAAGCTCGCTGGCTTTAACGCCGGCGCGTTCCAGGACGGACGTGGCCACCTCGTAGCTTTCGGGGTGGACGCTCGTCGCGTCGAGCGGGTTATTGCCGCCGCTAATGCGCAGGAAGCCCGCGGCGTTGAGGTATGCCTTGGGTCCTAGTTTGGGGACCTTCTTGAGCTGGCGGCGATCGGTAAAGGCGCCGTTTTCCTCGCGGTAGGCCACGATATTCTTGGCCACGCTCGGCGTAATGCCCGACACGTAGCCCAGCAGGCTCGCGCTTGCGGTGTTGACGTCGACACCCACGCGGTTAACGACGTCTTCCACCACATGGCCTAGGGTACGCGAAAGCTCGGCCTGATCAAGGTCGTGCTGGTACTGGCCAACGCCGATGGACTGGGGCGGAATCTTGACGAGCTCTGCCAGCGGGTCTTGCAAGCGGCGTCCCAGACTCATGGCGCCGCGCACGGTGACGTCCAGGTCGGGATACTCCTGGCTGGCGAGCTCGGAGGCGGAGTACACCGATGCGCCGGCCTCGTTGACGATGGTGTAGTGAAGGCTGGGCGCCTGCTCGGCAATGAACTCCGAGACGACTTCCTCGGTCTCGCGGCTGGCGGTGCCGTTGCCGATGACGATGGTGTTGACGCCGTCCTTCTTGACGAGGCGGGCGAGCTCGCGCTTGGTGCCGGCGACGTCGTGGCGCGGCTTGGTGGGGTAGACCACGCCGTGGTCGAGCAGCTTGCCGGTCTCGTCCATGACGGCGACCTTGCAGCCGGTGCGGTAGCCCGGATCGAGTGCGAGCACGCGGGCGCCGCGCACAGGGCGTGCCGAGAGCAGGCCCTCAAGATTCTTGGCAAAGACGTTGATGGCCTCGGTTTGCGCACGGACGGTGAGTTTGGCGCGGGCCTCGCGCTCCAGCGAGGGGGCCATGAGGCGCTTGTAACCGTCGGCGATGGCAGCATCGAAGATGGGGGCAAACACGCCCTGGCGTCGGGGCCAACGGCTGCCGAGGCGCGCCGTGGCGGCAGCGCCGTCGACGTTCACGCGCACGCGGAGCTTGCCCTCGCGCTCACCGCGGTCGATGGCCAGCACGCGGTGGTTAGGGATGCGGCGCAGCGGCTCGTCAAAGTTGTAGTAAGGCTCGTAGGGAGTCTTCTCCGCGGGGTCGGTGGCCTCGACGACGATATCGGCGGTGTTTTGCGTAAAGGCGCGCAGGTCGGCGACGTTCTCGGGGTCCTCGGCCACCGTCTCGGCCACGATGTCGGCGGCGCCGGCAAGCGCCTTCTCGGGTGTGTCGAAGCCGGCCTCCTCGTTGACGTAGGTCGCGGCGGCGTCGAGCGCGCTGCCCTTGGCCGAGGCCTGCATGATGACCATGTTGGCGAGCGGCTCCAGGCCTGCCTCGCGGGCCTTCTGCGCGCGGGTCATGCGCTTTTTGCGGTAGGGCTTGTAGAGGTCCTCGACACGCTGGAGCTGCGTGGCCTCGCGAATCTGCCGCTCGAGTTCGGGTGTGAGTTTGCCCTGGGCGTCGATGAGCAGAATGACGTCCTCTTTGCGCTGCTCAAGATTGCGCAGGTAGGACAGGCGCTCGTCGAGTGCGCGCAGGGCGACGTCGTCCATGCCGCCCGTGGCTTCCTTGCGGTAGCGCGAGATAAAGGGGATGGTGTTGCCCTCGTCGATGAGCTTGACGGCCGCCTCGATGTTGGCGGCCTTAAGGTTGAGCTCGCGGGCGAGCTGGGCGATAAGATCCATGGG
>DXLT01000125.1:0-4320 GCA_019414555.1 Collinsella sp. | reverse complement strand
ACTCTATGCCATCTATCCCGTGACCGGCTTTATGGTCACGAGTGTGGGTGCCATCACGTTTTTGCTCGCTGCCCTCATGGCCATCTCGCAGAGCAACGCCAAACGTGTGCTCGCGTACTCCACCATTTCCAACTTGGGCCTTATCAGCGCCTGCTTGGGTGTCGGCGCGCCCGAGGCCGTATGGGCCGCCATCTTCCTAATCCTGTTCCACACGGTGGCAAAGTCGCTGCTGTTCCTGTGCGTGGGCACGGCCGAGCATCATATCGGCAGCCGCAATATCGAGGACATGGACGGTATGTTCAGCCGCATGCCGCACCTGACGCGCCTTATGATGCTGGGCATCATGGGCATGTTTGTGGCGCCGTTTGGCATGCTCGTGTCCAAGTGGGGCGCCCTGGTGGCGTTTGCGCAGACCGGCAACGTGCTCATGATCATGGTGCTGGCCTTTGGCTCGGCCGCGACGTTCTATTTTTGGGGCAAGTGGCTTGCCAAGCTTTCGGGCGTCGACCCCACGGCTCAAAACGTCGAGGTCAATGTCCATAAGACCGAATGGATGGCGCTCAACACCATCGCCGCGCTGCTGATTCTGTGCTGCGTGGCGTTTCCGGTTATCTCGAGCGGTCTGGTATCGCCCTATCTCGCCATGGTGTTTGGACGCGTGCCGTACGTTATTGGCAAGGACGCCATGTATCTGATGGTGGTTATCGTAGCGTTTATCGCCGTGGTGCTGCTGACGTCGTTCCGCGTGAGCAATAAGCCGCACGTCAACGTGTACCTTTCGGGCGTGGGAACCGACAAATATCGCCATTTCCGCGGCTCGATGGGACGCGAGGTGAAGGCCGAAAAGCGCAATTGGTACTCGGAGGACGCCCTTGGCGAGAAGCGTATTGGCCCCGCGGGTAGCGTCGTGTGCTGCAGCATTATCTTGTTTGCGCTGCTGTGTTGCGCGTGGATTGGGCCCGAGCGGCTTGCCATGAGCGCGCCCTCGGTGTTGCGCGGCAAGTATTTTGAAGGTTCGGGCGTCGTGGGCATCTTTATTGGCACCGTGGCGTTTGCCTTGATTGCGCCTTTGGTTGGTGGCCTGATCGACGGCGTTGACCGTAAGCTTTCGGCTCGCATGCAGGGCCGCGTGGGCCCGCGCCTGCTACAACCCTTCTACGATGTGGCCAAGCTCCTGCGCAAGGCCCCCGCCAGCGTAAACACCATGGACGACACCTACATGGCGTGCGCGCTCATCTTTACCGTGGTGGGCGGCGGCATCTTTGTGTCGGGCTCCAACACGCTGCTGTGCGCGTTTATGGTTACCCTCGCCGCGATCTTTGTGGTGTTGGCGTCCGCCTCGACGCAAAGCCCGTTTGCTCAGGTCGGCGCCGACCGCGAGCTGCTGCAGGTCATGAGTTACGAGCCCGCCGTTCTGCTGATGAGTGTGGGCCTGTACCTTGCCACCGACAGCTTCGATTCCATTGCTGTGACGGGGCAGTCGGCCCCTATCATCGTGTACAGCGCGCCCATTTTCCTCGCGTTGCTCGCGGTGCTTACCATCAAGCTGCGCAAGTCGCCGTTTGACCTTTCGTACTCGCATCATGCGCATCAGGAGATCGTCCAGGGCGTCGCCACCGAGATGAGCGGCGGCACGCTGGCCAAGATGACCCTTATGCACTGGTGCGAGACCGTGCTGTTTTTGATGTGGGTGGGCATGTTCTTTGTTTGGGACAACCCCGTGAGCTGGGTTGTAGCCCTGGTCGTGATGGCCGCGACGTATTTTGTCGAGGTCCTGATCGACAACACCTTCGCACGCAGCACCTGGCGCAGCTGCTTTAGGCTCGGATGGGGCGTGGCGCTGGTGTTTGGCCTGCTCAACCTTATGCCCATCCTCGTCGACGTATTTATTTAGGAGGCGGCATCCATGGATCATAAAATGTCGCGCTCGCCGTGGGTTATTCATTACGACGGCTCGAGCTGCAACGGATGCGATATCGAGGTGTTGGCCTCGCTCACGCCGCTGTTCGATGCGGAACGCTTTGGCGTGGTCAACACCGGCAACCCCAAGCATGCGGACATCTTTTTGGTGACGGGGTCGGTCAATGTCCAGAACCTGCCTGTCGTGCGCCAGATTTACAACCAGATGCTCGAGCCCAAGTGCGTGGTGGCCTGCGGCATCTGCGCGTGTTCGGGCGGCGTGTTCCGCGATGCCTATAACGTGACCGGCGGCGAGCACCGCGCAATTCCCGTGGATGTGTACGCGCCTGGGTGCGCCATTCGCCCCGAGACCGTGATCGATGCCATCGTGGAGGCGTGCGGCATCCTGGACCAGAAAGAGGCCGTGATGCGCGCCGGCGGCGATCCGCTTACCGTGGGCGGCGCCGCTACTTGGGACGGTGGCGTTGAGCTGGGCGAGGACGGGTTTGTGGCTGCGGGGGCCGGGGCCGGGGCCGTCGCCGGTGACGGCGTCGAGGTCAACGTGTCCACCAGGTCCGCCGCGCCCGCCGCTGCAAAGGAGGCCGAGTAATGCAAAAGGCTATCTATACCATCGTCGGGATCGACGAGCTCCTGTCGCATGTCCAGGCGCTCAAGGGCGTTGGCGCGCGCTTTGTGCAGATGCACGCCGAACGCAACGTCGACGACGGCACGTATCGCCTGGTCTATACATTTATCAACGTTCGTGCTGCTCAGGAGCATATTGTGCAGGACGGCAACTATGCGATCGAAAACCTGGTGGTTGAGGGAATTGATCAGTACCAGGAGATTCCGTCTATCAGTTCGTACTATCCGGCGGTATTCCCGTTTGAAAACGAGGCCCACGACCTGTTTGGTCTTGCCATTACCGACATGCAGATCGACTTTAAGGGCTTTTTCTACCAGGTCTCGACTGCCGAGCCCATGAGCGTTATCACGCCCGAGGTGAAGGCCGCGCGCGAGAAAGCCATGAAGGTCCGTGCGGCTGCCGAGGCCAAGGCGCGCAAGGTCGCGGCCGAGAAGGCCGCCACGGCTGCGGCTGCTGCAGGGGAAGGCGCTGCGAGCGCCGGCGATGCCGCGGGCGTCGCTGCTCAGCCCGCTGCGACTGCCGGCTCCGATGCCCAGCATGACGATGCCGCTGCCAAGGCCGCGCTCAAGGCTGCCGAGATGGAGGCAAAGCTCGCTGCCATGGATCCCGAGAAAGCGGCCAAGGTCCGCGCGGCGCTTGCCGCCAAGGCCGCCCGCGACAAGCAGAAAAAGGAGGCGTAAGGTCCATGGCTCATCGCTCCGTAATTCCGTTTGGCCCGCAGCACCCGGTGCTGCCCGAGCCGCTTCATCTGGACCTAGTGATCGAGGACGACCGCGTCATCGAAGCAATTCCGCAGATCGGCTTTGTGCACCGCGGACTCGAGAAGCTCACCGAAAAGCGCGATATGCATCAGTTTGGCTACATCGCCGAGCGCATCTGCGGCATCTGCGCCGTGGGCCATAGCTGTGGCTACGCCAGCGCCTGCGAGCGCATGCTCGGCATCGAGGTGCCTGGTCGCGTGCAGTATATCCGCACCATTCTGCATGAGCTTTCGCGCATTCACTCGCACCTGCTGTGGCTGGGCCTGCTCGCCGATGCCTTTGGCTTTGAGGCGCTGTTCTATCGTTCGTGGACGCTGCGCGAGCAGATTCTCAAGATCTTTGAGAGCACTTGCGGCGGTCGCGTGATTCTGTCGATTAACGAGATTGGCGGCCTTAAACACGACATTGAGGATTCCGAGCTGGCGGGTATTGTCCAGACGCTCGACGCTATGCGCCCTGACTACGAGGCCGTGGTGCATACATTTTTGGACGACAATAGCTGCGGCGAGCGCCTGCATAGCGTGGGCGTGATCAGCAAGAAGGACGCGCTGGATCTGTCGATGGTCGGCCCGTTCGGTCGCGCCTCGGGCGTGGATTATGACGTGCGCATGTTCGGTGACGGTGCCTATGCGGACTTGGCTGCGTTTGAGCCGATTGTTGCCACCGATGGCGACTGTTATGCCCGCTGCCAGGTGCGTTGTGCCGAGGTTACGCAGGCCATGGACATTATCAAGGAGCTTGTCGGCAAGATTCCGCACGACGGTATCGGCGGGCGTACCAAGCTCACGCCGGCCGACGGCGCGCGCGGCGAGGTTGTGATTGAGCAGCCGCGCGGCGAGGCGTATTACTATGTGCGCGGCAGCGGCACCAAGAACCTGGACCGTTTTCGCGTGCGAACGCCGACGTCGCAAAACCTGGCGGGTCTGACGCATGCGCTGCAGGGCGTGCTCCTTGCCAACGTGCCCATGATTATCCTGACCATCGACCCCTGCATTAGCTGCACGGAAAGGTAGG
>DXLT01000124.1:2031-4364 GCA_019414555.1 Collinsella sp. | reverse complement strand
GCCCTTGGGCGTAAAGACGAAGATCTCCTGATCGAACAGATCGACCTTCAGCGAGTGCAGGTATTCCTTGGCATCGGTGATCTCGTCGGAAGCCGCCCAATCGAGCGAATGCTTGAGCCAGTTGATCTGGTCGTCCAAACGTTGAGCGTCATTGGTCTTGGAAGCAGACGATCCGCCCGACTTCTTATATAGCCAGTGGGCGGCAATGCCGTACTCGGCCTGCTCATGCATCTCGTAGGTTCGAATCTGAATCTCGAGCGGACGAGCCGTAGGGCCGATGACCGTCGTGTGGAGCGACTGGTAGTTATTGATCTTAGGCATGGCGATATAGTCTTTAAAGCGACCAGGCATAGGGTGCCACAGCGTATGCACCGCACCGAGCGTGGAGTAGCAATCGCGCACCGAATGGGTAATAACGCGCAGCGCCACCAGGTCGTAGATCTCGGAGAACTCCTTGCCCTTGCGCTTCATCTTTTGGTAGATGGACCAATAGTGCTTGGAGCGGCCGTTGATCTGGAAGTCCTCCAGACCAATGCGGTTGAGCTCATCGGTAAGCGTCTTGATGGTCTCGGCAAGGTAGCGTTCGCGGACCTCGCGCGACTCAGCTACCATACGCGCGATGCGCTGGTAGGCATCGGGCTCCAGGTAGAAGAAGGACAGGTCCTCGAGCTCCCACTTAATAGAGCTCATGCCCAGGCGGTCGGCCAAGGGCGCGTACACGTCCATGGTCTCGCGAGCCTTAAACAGGCGACGATCCTCGCGCAGGGCTGCCAGCGTTCGCATGTTGTGCAGACGATCGGCAAGTTTAACGATGATGACGCGGATGTCCTTGGACATGGCGAGGAACATCTTGCGCAGCGTGAGCGCCTGCTTCTCGTCCATGCTGTCGACTTCGATGTTGGTGAGCTTGGTCACGCCATCGACGAGCTCGGCCACCGTATCGCCAAACAGGCCGGAAACATCGGTGAGCGAGGTCTCGGTATCCTCGACGGTATCGTGCAGCAGCGCGGCACACACCACATCGCAGTCCATCTTGAGATCGGCCAAAATGATGGCAACCTCGACGGGATGGTTAATGTACATCTCGCCCGAGCGGCGCTTTTGGTTGCAGTGCTTCTCGGCGGCAAAGCAGTAGGCCTGCTCAACCTTAGAAAAGTCGTCCTCATTCATATATTTGAGGCACAGGCGCTCCAGCTTGTCGTAGCTGTCCGCCATAATCTCGGGCGGCAGCTCATCGGCATGCTTATAGTGCTCCATCTCCGAAAACGGCTGGAGGGTGGAATCATGGGCGGTACGGGCTGCGGCATCCATCGAGGTCCCCTTCCCCTAGGCCCGCGGTACGATCGGGCGGTTAACTTTGGCTAGCATATCAGAAGCGCACGAATCGAGCGCCCAGCTCCGGAAAGCCGAAAACTCCATGCGCGAGCGCAAGCCCTCCAAATAGCGAATTGACCTGCTCAATTGCACGCGGCCGGGGTTTTCGGCCATCGCGATGCGACGAGTGTCGTCAAACCCCGAAACTCGACAGAAACCAAGCTCTTCGAAGATTCCCAGGCCGCTTTCCACCGAACGCTCGTCGACCGGCGTGCGAGCATCGATGGCAAGGCACATCTGCGCGATGTCGATATCGCTCGCACTAAAGGAATCGTCCCCGGTTTTGCCGCGGTTGGAGCGCCACATGGTCTGCAGCGCGCGATAGAGCGTGACGAGCTCGTCGCGCTCGGGCGCATAGCAGTCGAGCAGGCGCTCGTTAATGCGGGCGTCGCGCGACGAATAGAGTAGATGGATCACGGCGGGCTGGCCATCGCGACCGGCACGTCCGCTCATCTGGTTGAACTCGATGGCGCCAAACGGCATGTGGTAGAGCACGACATGGCGGATATCGGGCAGGTTGACACCCTCGCCAAAGGCGGAGGTCGAAACGATGCAGCTGAGGCTTCCGTCTCGGAATGCTTCCTCCACGCGACGGCGATCGGAACGCGCAAGCCCCGCGTTATAGAACGCGATATGGGTTGCGCAATCGGGCACACGCTTGCGCAACGTCTTGGCGAGCGCCACGGACTGGTCGCGCGAATTGACGTAGATGACGGTCTTTTCCCCCGTCGCCACAATCGACACCAAACGGTTCTCGCGACTTGCAAGATCACGGTCGTCCTCGAGCCGCAGGTTCTCGCGCACCGTCTCGTCGACCACCGTGCGAGTGATCGGCAGCATGCGGGCAAGCTCGGCCACGACCGGAGCCGTCGCGGTGGCCGTCGCAGCCATAACGACCGGGTCGCCCAGGGCTTTGAGGATATCGGGCATGTCGAGATAGGCGCTGCGGTCGCCGCCCT
>DXLT01000124.1:0-2021 GCA_019414555.1 Collinsella sp. | reverse complement strand
GCCGCCCTTGGCAAGGCCGGCGTGGTGCGCCTCGTCGATAGCGACAAAGCCGATGCGGCCCGAACGCGCGAAACGGTCACGGTGGATAGACAGGAACTCGGGCGTCGTGAGCACGATACCGGTGCGGCCCGAAGCTAGACCGGCGAACACGTCATCGCGTGCGGCCTCCACGGTCTCGCCGGTCAGCATGCCAACGCCAATGCCAAGCGCTGCCATCGTCGACGAGAGGTGATAGGCCTGGTCGGCAACGAGCGCACGCAGCGGATAGACAAAGATGCTCGCACGCCCGCGAAGGACCGCCTCGCGCGCGGCATGCACATGGAAGATGAGCGACTTGCCGCGCCCCGTTCCCATAACGGCCAGAACACTTTGGTGATCGGCCAGGGCATCGAGCGCCTCGACCTGCGCGCGATGTGGCTGGTTCGAGCCGATAAAGCTATGGATAAGCGAGCGCGTCAGCTCGGTATAGGAAAGCTGGGCGAGCGTCTCGCGCTTGCGCGACTCCAGGCGCAGGCCGGAATCCGCCGGCTGCACGCCACGACGAAGCTCGCATGCCGGATCGTCGACGCTGGGCAGCGTGGTATCGCGGACCAGAACATCCTTGACCATGAGCTTGGGCTTCACACGACCCTGCCAATGCTCGGCAACGGCCTCGAACACCAAGTCGACAGCGCTATCGCAGTTGATGAGCTTATCGATTTGCGGCACGCGGAACATAATAGCCGGCACACTCGCGGCGCCATCGGTCGCCACAAAGCGCATGTGCTCGCCGGTCTTACCCACCACGGCGCGATCACACATCGTCACGCCCTCGGCAGCCAGCAGCGGCACCTTATTACCCTGGCCAAACGGCTCAAGGCGGGAAATCTGCTCGATGGTCTCGATATTCAATTCGGAAAGGTCGACCGTGGCGGCAACCTCGTCGGTGTCCTCAAAGTCCTCGGCGGGAAGCTCGGACAACACGACGGAAAGGCGACGGCGGAACTCATCGAGCTTGGATGCCTCGATGGTCACACCCACCGCACCGGCATGTCCGCCGCGACGAATCATCAGGTCGGAACAGCGTTCGATGGCGTCAAACAGGTTAACTTTGCCCACCGAGCGACCAGAGCCGCGCGCGATACCGTCCTCGATCGAGAACAGCAGCGCCGGCACGTGGTAGCGGTTGGTCAGACGGCTTGCCACGATGCCCTTGACGCCCTCGTGCCAACCTTCGCCGCCCACGACGATCGCGCGTCCGCCGTCATAGGTCTCCTCGACCTTTGCCATGGCATCGCGCGTGAGCTCCGCCTCGATCTCACGGCGCTGGCGGTTGATTTCCTCGAGCTCAGCCGCCAGTGCGCTTGCTTCGATGGGATCGCGGGCAAGCAGCAGGTCGAGCGCCAGCTTGGGATCAGCCATGCGACCGGCAGCGTTTAAGCGGGGAATGAGCGAGAATGACAGGCCATCCGCCGTAATGCTCGAAAGGTCCGCCTTGGCGAGCGCGGCAAGCGCGATATAGCCCGGGCGAGCGGTTACGCGCATCTGCTGGATGCCCTCGGCAACCAGCGCGCGATTCTCGGGCGTGAGCGGCATCATGTCGGACACGGTGCCCAGCGCCGCGACCTCGATTAGCGAACGCCAATACGACGGCTTGCCCAGGCGCTCACCCAGGACTTGCACCAGCTTGAGCGCCACACCAGCACCGGCAAGCTCGCGCGAGGGGCCCTCGTCCTCGAGCTTGGGGTCGGTCAGGGGCACACCCTGCGGCACCTGGTCGGAGGGCTCGTGATGGTCCGTGACCACCAAATCGATCCCCAGGTCCTCCAAATAGGAAACCTCTTCCTTGGCGGCAATGCCGTTATCGACGGTCACGATCAGCTGGGGGCGAGCGAGCTCGTTAACGCGATCGAGTGCCGCGCGCGAAAGACCGTAGCCCTCATCAAAGCGATGCGGAATAAACGGCGTGACATCGGCGCCAAACGTGCGCAGCGCCTCGGTCAACAGGCAGGTCGACGTAATACCGTCAACGTCAAAATCGC
>DXLT01000123.1:2017-4382 GCA_019414555.1 Collinsella sp. | reverse complement strand
CTATTATCCTAAGCGTAAACAATAACTATTACCGATAAGGAGCGGACTGATGATACGATACAGTAAAAAACGGGAGGCTATTTTAACCGCCATCCGCAGTACCACCTGTCATCCCTCCGCCGAGTGGATCTACCACACCTTAAAGCCCACCCACCCCGACCTGAGCTTGGGCACCGTCTATCGCAACCTGGTCTTTTTCCAGCAGCAGGGACAGGTGCAGAGCGTGGGAGTGGTGAACGGGCAGGAGCGGTTTGACGCAAACACCGCTCCGCACAGTCACTTTGTTTGCACCAACTGCGGCGCGGTGATCGACCTGCACAGCATCAAGCTGGACAGCTCCCTCACCCGCGACGTCAGCGAGCAATATGGTCTGGCCGTGGAGCGCCACGAGCTGACCTTCTATGGAAGATGCCAAACATGTATGAAACAGGAAGAAAGCAACCAAAATATTCAACAATGAGGAGGAAATTATTATGAAGAAGTTTGTTTGCACCGTCTGCGGTTACGTCCACGAGGGGGACACTCCCCCGGAGTTCTGCCCCGTCTGTAAGGCTCCCGCCTCCAAATTCAAGGAGCAGTCCGCTGAGAAGACCTGGGCTGCCGAGCACGTGGTGGGCGTGGCCCAGGGCGTGGACGAGGAGATCCTGGTCGGCCTGCGTGAGAACTTCCAGGGCGAGTGCACCGAGGTCGGTATGTACCTGGCCATGGCCCGTGTGGCCCACCGCGAGGGCTATCCCGAAATCGGCCTGTACTGGGAGAAGGCCGCCTATGAGGAGGCCGAGCACGCCGCCAAGTTCGCCGAGCTGCTGGGCGAGGTCGTGACCGACTCCACCAAGAAGAACCTCGAGATGCGCGTTGAGGCCGAGAACGGCGCCACCGCCGGCAAGACCGATCTTGCCAAGCGCGCCAAGGCCGCTGGTCTCGATGCCATCCACGACACCGTGCACGAGATGGCCCGCGACGAGGCCCGCCACGGCAAGGCTTTCGCCGGCCTGCTCAAGCGCTACTTTGGCTAAGCCAACCGCTTGAGACATAACCTCTAGCTCGATGAGGCCCGGACCGTATTGGTTCGGGCCTTTTTCGTGCCTCACGAACTTGTTAACGCCCTGAAATAGGACCGCCTTCGGCATAGGCTTCTCGTCAAAAACTAAGTGAGTAGACTTTTTGGAACTTGCCGAGCACACCACCCATATTGCTTTATAAAGCCGCAGGTAAATGACTTGTTGCAAAACGGCCTGGTCGCCAAAGTGCCAAAAGTCTACTCACTTAGAACCGCAGCCGTCCACGATTGAGCCGTTTTGTGTCTAACGGGCATCTTCCCGTCGATTACTCCCAATTTTGTCCAGTCAACGAATAGTTCAGACCGGAGTAATGTCTCAGCCCTTTGCTCATCTGAGCTTTTATCACGATATTCAGCATCGAGCATCCTGCATATGGCCTTAACGATCGCGCGGAATCTATCCTCATCGGATATCTGTCTGTGTGTCAGGAGAAGTACATCGTAGCCCATGGCCTGAAGGGCCGTCATGCGGTCAGCGTCACGCAAGCCATCCCCTGCGCGTCCGTGCGAGGCCTTTCCCTGACATTCAATGGCCACCTGTCGCCTGCCGTCCGGCGAAGAAAGAAGTAGGTCGATATATACACGGGACTTTTCCACAATCGCTCGAGCACTTGTGTTTAGCATCACTTCAACATTAAGCTCTATGCCGCAAAAACCTTCGCCTCCCAGGGCTCGCGGCAGTCCAAGCAACAAATACGCCTCGACCTCAAAAGGCGACGCGGCACCCAATGGAACGAGTTGCGATACCGCCATAAATCTATTGCCGCAACGCATCCCGCAAACATCTGAACAAAAACGGTCAAGGTCTCCGCCCAAAACCAAAGCGTCTCGACGCCATAAATTTGAGGCGATGCCGTCCTCGGACGGGCAGCGCACCCAACCGAACGTTGTCGAAATCGCGCCCGAATCAATTGCACGCGAAAGCTCCGCCTCAAGTGCCGCCGGCAGGGCACACACCGCAAACAAGCCACACATCTCCGCCAATACCAAAAGAAGCTGAAGATCCGTCAGATGCCGCGACATGATGAATGTCGTCAGTAGAGGAGATGTAACCAAAAACCCATGCTCCGTTTCCAGCACGGATTCCCTGGGGAGCTCACCAAGAAACAGCCGCTGCCTAATGCTGGCAGGACAAGTCCGTTTGTTTCTCGTCCGAACCAATGTATACAACGGAAAACCGAGCGCGACCGCAGCCGTCGGGTTGCGGGCGAGATCATATCGCTGCCGGTCTTCTTCCGGTCGTGGAAGCGGCGGACACAAAGCGCGGACTTGAGGAGGCAAACGCCAGTACCTAAAAGCCGATAT
>DXLT01000123.1:0-2007 GCA_019414555.1 Collinsella sp. | reverse complement strand
CTTCATAGGCACAGGAAAACACGAATTTCAACCCAGTCAGTCACGCATTGGCGCGAACGCACCAAAAATGGCGCCGAACGGACTGCAAAGTTTTCAACAGCCCTCCCCAACTGGCCAAAAGCTTGCCAAGAGCTGGACGAAGCCCTGTTGAAAACCCCATTTTTTTCTCATGCAGGAGCTTTGCGCGGCAAGTGAGTAGACTTTTTTGAACATCCCGAGCAGGCCGGTCATCCTGCTTTTCAAAACCGCAGGTAGATAGCTTGTTACAAAACTTCCTGGTCGCCAAAGTGCTAAAAGTCTACTCACTTAGGTTGCAGAGTGCCCCCCATTAGCTGCAATTCCAAGGTAGTTAGCACTTTTGGACTCAGATCGTCATACTGGACAAGAATTTGAGTTGAGTTTTCAGGGACAGATGCGCCATCGGCACACCAATAACAGTCACTGATATCGATAAACGGGATACTCGAGCGCGTGAGGGCCCGTGCAAAAGTGCTTCTGCCCGTTCCACGCTCCGCAACCACGATACAGTAAAGGCCCGCGTCTGCATGCTCGATCGAGACCTCTCCTGCCGGAAATACCTTCCGCACAAGCGCCATCAGGCCATCACGCGCCTCGCGAGCACGAACGCGCACGCGGTTCACATGTCGCTCGTAATCACCCGATTCCAGCAAACGCGCCAAAGCGACCTGGTCAACAGAGCTCACCGACGAGGCGTAGAAACCAAGGTTGCGCCTAAACCGCTCCATTAACTCATCGGGCAACACCATGTACGCCAAACGCAACGCCGATGACAGGCTCTTCGAAAACGTGTTGGTGTAGATGACCGAATGGGCGGCATCAATCGACGCGAGCGCGGGAATCGGCTTCCCGGCAAGGCGAAACTCACAATCAAAGTCATCTTCGATGAGATACCGACCTGGTCGCTCAGCGGCCCAGCTCAGAAGCGCATAGCGACGCGCAATGCTCGTCACAAGACCGGTCGGATACTGATGGGACGGCATCAGGTGAAGGACATCGGTCCCGCTTTTCTGCAGAGTGCTCAAGTCCACGCCCTCATCATCCAACGGGATATGTCGAACTTTGCAGCCCATAGCCTGATAGATACGCGTCAGACGCAAATAGCCCGGATCCTCAACCGCATACACCTTGTCCGCGCCAAGCAACTGAACCAACATGGTATCGAGCAGCTGGGCGCCCGCACCGATAACGATGTTGTTGGGGTCGACATTCATACCCCTTGTCCCGTGCAGATGGTGAGCAATTGCGCGTCGCAGCCGAGCAGTGCCCTGCGCCGGTGCGGGCGAAAAGATTTCGCGCTCGTCTTCGGATGCCAGCGTCGCCCGTAGCGCGCTTTGCCAAAGCCGCGCCGCCTCCAAAGCAGAAGGAGAAAGCGCATCGAATCGCTCGACCTGTCCGTTGACATCATGCACGCTGGGGCCCACAGAGACGGCATCTCGGTCGATGCCCTCCGCAGCCGAAGCCAAAACCGGTGCATCCGGAAGCTCGCAAGCGTAGTAGCCACGACGTGGTATTGAGCAAATATAGCCCTCAGCGAGTAACTGGCTATATGCATTCTCGATGGTAATAACACTGATTCCCAGATGACTGGCAAAGGCGCGCTTAGACGGCAAATGCTCCCCCGCCACAATGCGTCCAGCTACGATATCATCTCGAATTTGCTGGTAAACATACTCATAGAGCGATGCTTCGCCGCGTTTTTCCAAATTGTAGTCAAGCATGAGCCTATCACCTGACCTTATTAAGTCATTCAATCTGGTATTAGTCTGACCTTGTAATTATCTCGAAAACTGAGTATTTTGTCATACCCAGCTCCCCGATAGGATGTTCCGTCAAGCAATGCACATGCCAACCAAGGGAGCAACCATGGCAGAACAGACCAGCAAGGCCGATCGCGTTAAACTCAACCGCGAGCTCGCGCAGATGCTCAAGGGCGGCGTCATCATGGACGTCACCACGCCCGAGCAGGCACGCATCGCCGAAGAGGCG
>DXLT01000122.1:0-4384 GCA_019414555.1 Collinsella sp. | reverse complement strand
GCAACTACGGCGTGCGCAATTTCCAGGTCTCGGACATCGACGAAAAGACGTCCTTCGCCTCCTACCAGCTCAATCGTTGGATCTGCGGAGCGCTCGCCCTAGGCTGCGGCCTCATGTATAGCAGCGCCCGCGGCTATGACGCGCAGATGGCGACGATCGGCCTGGGCGTCTACCTGTATAAGGTCATCGACGGCGTCGCCGACGTGTACGAAGGCCGCCTGCAGCAGGCCGACAAACTCTACTTGGCTGGAATGAGCCAAACGCTACGCTCCGTCGGCGTCATCGCGGTCTTCAGCGTGGCGCTGTTCCTCACGCGCAGCATGCCCATCGCGGCCATGGACATGGGTGTTACCGCGATCGCCTCGCTCGTTCTGGTCACCGCGCCGCTCGCCCTGCTCGAAACCGAAAAATCGCGCCGCGTGAGCCTGCGCGAGGTCGGTCACCTGTTTATCCAGTGCGCCCCGCTTTTTGGCGCGCTGTTCCTGTTCAACCTTATCGAGAGCATGCCCAAGTTTGTGATGGAAGGCACGCTGGCATACAAATATCAGCTGTACTTTAATGCCCTGTTCTTTCCTGCGCAGGCTATTTTGCTGAGCATTGGATTTATCTATAAACCGCAGCTCCTGCGCTTGTCGAACATTTGGGCTAATCCTCGCAAGCGTCGTCGCTTTGACCTGATTATTGTTGCCGTTATGGCGCTGATCGTGGTCATCACCGGCATGTGCGCCGCATTTATGGCAGGTCCCGGTATTCCCCTCATGAGCTTTATGTACGGCCTCAGCTTTGAGCGCTACCGTACGCTGGCGCTGCTGATGGTCGTCGCCGGCGGCGTCACCGCGGCCATCGACTTTATCTACGCCATCATCACGGTGCTGCGCCACGCTGGAGACGTCACCAAGATCTACCTGATCTGCTTCGCCGTAAGCGTGGTGCTGCCGGTGATCCTGATTAAGCTGCTGGGTCTGATGGGCGCTGTAGTGAGCTACCTAGCCATCATGGCCCTACTCCTGGTGCTGCTGATAATCGAGTACCGCCGCATCCGCCAACGCATCGAACGCGACCGCAACCCATACGGCGCCTAATTAGCTGCCCGGTCACCGGAATTTGCGATGGAATCACCCCGTCTGGGGTCTCGTTGCGGACAATATTCATCACGCAAAACTAAGTGAGTAGACTTTTACCGAATCCCCGACCACACCAACAGAGCACAAGTCTGTGACCTGCGGTTTTATTGAGGCAAATATGTTGGGTGCTCGGCATTTCCAAAAAAGTCTACTCACTTAGCCAGCGGGCAGCCAAAAAAGAACCGCCGCGACGTCGTTTGACTCCGTTGCGACGGTTTTTCGAGCATTTTCGCGCTGTCGAGGACGCAGACGCTCCTCATTTCTAGCGCTTACCGAGCAAGAAGGCGCTACTCTCCGAAAGTAGTCAAAAAAGCCCCGTCCCAAATTAGCTACGGTAGATCGGCGGAACAAGGTTATTCGCCCGGGTTGATGTTCGCGTAGAACTCGGCCCCGTCGTCCAGGCGCAGGATGCCCACGCGGCCGAACTCGGAGCCGGTGGCGGCGGCGCAGTCGATGTCGATGCGATCGGGCACACCAGCAGTGTCCTCGCCGCCCAAGCGCACGATCTGCCCGCGTCCCGATTCCTCATCGAGCCCCGCCAGACCACCGACCTCGCAATAGCGCCCAAGCGATACCGTGGGCGTGTGACCGCTCACCACGACCGGGCCCTTGCCCTCGGCAGAAAGCAGCCCGGTCGACGCATCCCAATAGCCATGACGAATCCACAGCAGGTCATCGGACGACTGCACCGCGAGCATCTGCTGCAGCAGCTCGCGATCGGCACCCACCGCTCCAACGCCATCGGCACAATCGACGCCATGCTCAAGCAAAAACGCGCGCGCCGCCTTCATCTCGATTCCAGCATGTACCAGCAGATACGGGCGCTCCTCGGTCTCGACCACCGCGTAGAGCGGCAGCGCGGCCATCCATCGCACGAGCTCCTCGTATGCCTCAAATTCCATGTCGTTGAGCTGCTCGCGCGTCGTCCAGCCACCGTTGATATCCCAGGTCTCGGCATCGAGCGGATCCTGACCAATGATGGCATCGAGCATGATCTGCTCGTGATTACCCTTGAGCACGTGGGCGTTAGGCAGCGAGCGCACGAGCTTAATAACGCCGACCGGATCGGGCCCGCGATCGATCATGTCGCCCAGCACGTACAGCGTGTCGTCGGACGTCAACGAGATCTTAGACAGGGCCTCGTCAAGCGCACGCACGTGCCCGTGAGCATCAGATGTCACATAGATCGCCATGGTACGCCTCTCCTTGCATTGCGGCCTAAGCCCGGCGCCGCAACTAAAACTTCAAGTTGAACTTAAACGTTACCCATTGTACTCCGTTGCAATAAAGCTGGAAAGGGTTTCCGAGCAGAGGCAAAGACGGCAGCCGTCTATGACGATATCGCGCACGCCCGCAATCCAACCCCATAAACCCACCATCTTTGGGTACAAATAACCGCAGGCAACTGACCGTGCCACGCCAACCACCCAGGAGCGGACACCATCTATGAACCAGATCCTTCTCTTTATCGGCCTCGTCATCATTTTGTGCCTGACCATCAAACCCGTCGGCAAAAAACTCCCCTTCCCCACCCTGCTCATCTTTATCGCGCTGGGCATGCTGTTGGGCGTCAACGGCCCGACGCATATCGACTTTAACGACTACGCGCTCACCGAAACCGTCTGCAGCACGGCGCTGCTGTTCATCATGTTCTACGGCGGCTTTAACACCAATATCGACCGCGCCAAGCCCGTCGCTGCGCCGGCGGTGCTGCTGAGCACGCTCGGCGTCGTCATCACTGCCGGCATCACCGGCGTATTCGCCCACTTTGTGCTGGGTTTCGACTGGATCGGCGGCCTGCTGCTGGGATCGGTCGTGGCGTCCACCGACGCGGCCAGCGTCTTTAGCGTTCTGCGCGAGCACAGCCTTTCGCTGAGGGGCGGCACCGACTCGCTGCTCGAGGTCGAATCGGGCTCCAACGACCCCGTCGCCTACATGCTCACCGCTGTGCTCGCTACACTCGCGGCCGGCGGCGACATCAACATTCCCGCACTGCTGGCCAAGCAGATTATCCTGGGCGTGGGCCTGGGCCTTGCCATCGGCTGGGCGGCGGGCCGCCTGATTGAACGCGCGCACGCAACGGCCAAGGACGCGCAGACCATCTTTTTGTTCGCCGTGGCCATCGTCGCCTACGCGCTGCCGAGCTACCTGGGCGGCAACGGCTTTTTGGCTGTATACCTGGCCGGCATTGTGCTGGGTGCCAGCGACATCACCGGCAAAGTCGAGATGGCGCACTTCTTTGACACCCTCACCGAGATGGCAGAGATGACCATCTTCTTTTTGCTGGGCCTGCTCGTTACACCCGCACGCCTGCCGCAAATGCTGCTACCGGGCCTGGCACTCATGGCGTTTATGCTCTTTGCGAGCCGCCCCATCGCCGTAGGCATGCTGCTGGCGCCGTTTAGGACGAACCCTCGCCAGGTTGCACTCGTAAGCTGGGCGGGTCTGCGCGGAGCAGCTTCGGTCGTCTTTAGTCTCTTTGCCGTGGTGGCCGGCGTTCCCGGCGGACACGACCTATTTGACCTGGTGTTTGTGATTGCCGTATCGAGCATTGTGGTGCAGGGCTCGCTTCTGCCGGCGGTGGCGAAGAAGCTCGATATGATCGATGCGACCGGCGACGTGCGCCGCACCTTTAACGACTACCGCGACGAGGACGGCATGTCGTTTGTAAAGCTCAAGGTGGGCGCTGGACATCCGTTTGCCGGACGCTCGCTCGCGGACATTGGCAGCGCCACAGATATGCTCGTGGTCCTGGTGCTGCGCGACGGTGCGCACCCGGTACTGCCCAATGGCGACACCGTGATCCAGGAAGGAGATCTGCTGGTGATGGCCGCCCCAACGTTCGAGGAGCGTGCCGAGGTTACGCTGCGCGAGGTCACCGTGACTCCCCACGGTCGCCTGGCCGGCCAGCGCCTGCGCGACGTTCCGCAAGGCAAGCACCCGTTTATCGTCGTGATGCTCAAGCGCGACGGCCAGACGATCATTCCCGACGGCAATACCCTCATATATGCCGGCGACGAAGCCGTCATCGCCACACTCGCATCGTAGTGACTAGGAGGTAGCTGATTTAGGACGAAGAGATCAAGCGCCTAGAGAACCTCATGTCTTCGCTCGCAGATTTGGATTTGCCTGAGGAGTAAGGTCACCCCTCCCCCATGTAGCCATCCTGTAAATCATAGCGGCGCAGTCGAGTTTTACCGTGATACGGTCGCGCCTGGCGCTCCACTGTGCTAAAGTATCCCGAACGTTCAAACGACTAC
>DXLT01000121.1:3217-4415 GCA_019414555.1 Collinsella sp. | reverse complement strand
CCAGGTTAACCAGCTTGCCGGGCACGCAGATGGCCTTGACGACCGTCTTGCCCTCAAGCCACTTGGCAACGGCGGCCTCGGCGGCAGCCTGCATCTCCTCGTTGGAGGCGTCGCGGGCGACGTCGATGCGGCCACGGACCTTGCCGAGCACCTGTACGACGATCTGCACCGTGTCCTCGATGGACTCGGCCAGGTCAAACTCGGGCCAGGCGGCGGTGTAGGCGTTGCCCTCACAGCCGAGCGCCTCATGCCACAGCTCATCGGCCCAGAACGGGCAGATGGGGGCAAGGACGCTCACGATATCCTTGGCCACGCCGTAGCACAGGGCCTTGTCACGGGAAGCGCCCTCAGTAGCGTTGAGGTAGGCGCTCGCGGCATTGACGAGTTCCATGACGGCCGAGATCGCGGTGTTGAACTGGCCGCGGTCAAAGTCCTCGGTGCACTTGGCAATGGTGCGGTGACGCTCGCGATAGAGCTTCATCGCGACCTCGTCGAGCGCGGACTTGTCAAAGGCCACGTTGGCGTCGCCGGACTGGACGAGCTGCCACACGATACGCCAGGCGCGCTTAATGAAGCGGTTAGCGCCCTCGACGGCCTTGGGATCCCAGTCGAAGTCCTTCTCGGGCGGGGCGATAAACAGGATCGCCAGACGCATGGTGTCGGCACCGTAGGGCTCAATGACTGAACTCGGGGGCACGACGTTGCCCTTGGACTTGGACATGGTGTCGCCGTTCTCGTCCTTGACCATGCCCTGGCACAACAGGTTGGTGAAGGGCTCGTCCACGCTCAGCAGGCCCAGGTCACGCAGGGCCTTGGTAAAGAAGCGGCTGTAGAGCAGGTGCAGAATGGCGTGCTCGATGCCGCCGATGTAGTTATCGACAGGCATCCAACGGTCGGCGGCCTCTCGGGAGAAGGGCAGCTCGGTGTTGTGAGGATCGGTATAGCGCAGGTAATACCAGCTGGAGCAGGTAAAGGTATCCATGGTATCGGTCTCGCGCTTGGCCGGGCGGCCGCAGACCGGGCAGGTAGTCTCATAGAACTCTTTGCACTCGGCGAGGGTCTCGCCTGCGCCCAGGTCCAGGTTCTCGGGCAGCGTCACTGGCAGCTGATCCTCGGGCACGGGCACGATGCCGCAGTGCTCGCAGTGGATAGCCGGGATGGGGTTGCCCCAATAGCGCTGACGGCTGACCAGCCAGTC
>DXLT01000121.1:0-3207 GCA_019414555.1 Collinsella sp. | reverse complement strand
CTGGACGAGCGTGCCCTCGGCAGCGTGGGCGCAATCCCAGTCGACGGTCTCGGCATGGAAGGTATCGATGGTCTCGCCGCTGGCCTCGACGGCAGCGCGATCGTCATCGTCCAGGATGATCGGCACGATCGGCAGGTCGTACTTACGGGCAAACTCAAAGTCGCGCTGGTCGCCACAGGGAACGGCCATGACGGCACCGGTACCGTAGTCGGCAACGACATAATCGGCAACCCACACGGGGACCTTCTCGCCGTTCACGGGGTTCACCACGTAGCGGCCGGTAAAAGCGCCGTGCTTCTCGAGGGTGCCCTGGGCACGCTCGACGGCAGAGATATGCTTGGAGTCCTCGACGATCTTGGTGACGGCCTCCTCGTACTCCGTGCCCTCGACGAGCTCGTGCAGGCCGGCGTACTCGGGAGCCAGGACAAAGAAGGAGACGCCAAAAAGGGTATCGGCGCGCGTGGTGAAGACGGTGATCTTACCCTCGTCGCCCTCGATGGGCTCGCCATCCTGGTCGCACAGGGTAAAGTCGACCTCGGCGCCCTCGGAGCGACCGATCCAGTTGGCCTGCATCTGCTTGACGCGCTCGGGCCAGCCGGGGAGCTTCTCCAGGTCGTCGAGCAGCTCCTGAGAGTACTCGGTAATCTTGTAGTACCACTGCTCAAGGTCGCGCTTCTCGGGCTCGGTGCCACAGCGCCAGCACTTGCCCTCGGTAACCTGCTCGTTGGCCAGAACGGTCTTGCAGGTGGGGCACCAGTTGACCGGGTTCTTCTTACGGTAGACCAGGCCCTTTTCCCACATCTTCTCAAAGATCCACTGGCCCCAGCGATAGTAGTCGGGGCTGCAGGTCTTGACCATGCGATCCAGATCGTAGGAGAAGCCCATGCGCTTCATCGTGGCGAGCGCCTGGTCCATGTTCTTATACGTCCAGGCGGCAGCCTGCGTGTTGTGCTTGATGGCGGCGTTCTCGGCGGGCAGGCCAAAGGCGTCAAAGCCGATGGGGTGCAGCACGTCGTAGCCGCGCATGCGGGCCTGACGGGCCATGGCATCACCGATGGTATAGTTGCGCGCGTGGCCCATGTGCAGGTCGCCCGACGGATACGGGAACATCTCGAGCACGTACTTTTTGGGCTTGCTGTCGTCGGTGTCGACAGCAAAGAGGTTGGAGTCCTCCCAGGCCTTCATCCACCGGGACTCAATGGCCTGCGCGTCGTAGGCAGGAATCTCATCCTTATGATCTGTGCAATCGCACATATCAGCTCCTTTGTTAGCTGGGTTGGGGCGGGGCGTTCTTACCTTTACTCGCTGCTGCGGACAGTCCTGCTCGCACGAAGAGCACATTAAGTGCTCTTCGGCTCGTGCGGAACTTGCAGCGAGCAAAGGTAAGAACGCCCCGCCACATCGTTAACTCGCATGATAATAGCAAATACGACAAGCGAGATGCCTGCGACTTGCATGCATCTCGCTTTATCTAAATAACGTGGTTGTGAATCAACCTTTGATATGCAGCTCTTGCCTTATCTATAGGAAACGCTCTGCTGGGAATCCTTGACGACTACGTCGTGGGCGCCGCCTTCGACGATGGAGGTGGAGCTGACCAGCGTTAGGCGTGCCTTTTCCTGGAGCTCGGGGATCGAGAGGGCACCGCAGTTGCACATCGTGGACTTGACCTTGTAGAGCGTGCCGCCCACGCCGTCCTTGAGGGAGCCGGCGTAGGGAACGTAGGAGTCGACGCCCTCGACGAAGCTGAGCTTCGCGGCGCCGCCCAGGTCGTAGCGCTGCCAGTTGCGGGCACGCGCAGAACCCTCGCCCCAGTACTCCTTCATGTACTGGCCATTGACATTGACGCGCTCGGTCGGGCTCTCGTCGAAGCGGGCGAAGTAGCGACCCAGCATCATAAAGTCGGCACCCATGGCAAGGGCGAGCGTCATGTGGTAGTCGTAGACGATACCGCCGTCGGAGCACACGGGCACGTAGACGCCGGTCTCCTCGTAGTACTCGTCGCGAGCGCGGCAGACATCGATCAGCGCGGTGGCCTGACCACGGCCGATACCCTTGGTCTCGCGGGTAATGCAGATGGAGCCGCCGCCGATACCGACCTTGATGAAGTCGGCACCGCAGTCGGCCAGGAAGCGGAAGCCCTCGGCGTCGACAACGTTACCGGCACCGACCTTGACGTCCTCGCCGTAGTTGGCGCGGATCCACTCGATGGTGCGCTTCTGCCACTCGCTGAAGCCCTCGGAAGAGTCGATGCACAGCACATCCGCGCCGGCCTCGATGAGCAGCGGCACGCGCTCGGCATAGTCGCGGGTGTTGATACCGGCGCCGACCATGTAGCGCTTGTCGTTATCGAGCAGCTCGTTGGGGTTGGTCTTGTGGCTGTCGTAGTCCTTGCGGAAAACGATGCCCATCAGGTGATCGTAGTCGTCGACGATGGGCAGGGCGTTGAGCTTATTGTCCCAGATGACGTCGTTAGCGACCTTGAGGCTGATGTTCTTGTCGCCCACGATGAGCTGCTCACGCGGGGTCATGAACTCGGAGACCTTCGTCTGGTGGTCATCGCGACTGGGGCGATAGTCACGGCTGGTGACGATGCCCAAGAGCTTACCCTTGGGAGTGCCGTCGTCGGTAACCGGCATGGTGGAGTGACCGGTCTTCTCCTTGAGCTCGATGACCTGCTCCATGGTCATGTCGGGGGTCAGCGTGGAATCGGACTGAACGAAACCGGCCTTGTGATCCTTGACGGCCTTGACCATAGCGGCCTCGGACTCGGCGCTCTGGGAACCGTAAATGAAGGACAGGCCACCCTCGGTAGCGAGCGCGACACCCATATCGACGCCCGAGACGGACTGCATGATGGCGGAAACCATGGGGATGTTCAGGGTGATTGCCGGCTTCTCACCGCGCTTAAAGCGGGTTAGCGGCGTCTTAAGAGAGACGTTGTTGGGGATGCACTGCGAGGACGAGTAACCAGGGACCAGCAGATACTCCGAAAACGTGTGGGACTCACCGGGAAAGAACGTAGCCATGTTTCTCCTTTTTCCATGCGACCGGTCGGCTGCAGGCCTCGTAGGACCCAGCCCAACCTTGGGCGCCCAATACTGGGGAAGTATCTTAACGCACTTTGACTGCTACAATGCATGATTTAAGAAGAGCACACGAGGGTTTGACGCAGGCTTTGCGTTTACCCAGCAAACACTTTAGCGG
>DXLT01000120.1:3676-4470 GCA_019414555.1 Collinsella sp. | reverse complement strand
TGGCGTTCGATGCCCGCTACTACTGCAGCTACCTGCAGGACAAGTTCACCACGCTGTATCAGCTGTAAAGCTTAGGCGACACGCCAACGCAAAGGGGGCGCCGCGGGTTGGTTCCGCGGCGCCCCTTTTTCATCTAAGCCAGAGACCCGGCACTTGGGGCCGTTTGCAGCGTCGAGCAGTTACGCGGTTTGGTAAAACCGCGTAACTACAAGGCCTCGAGTGCGTTGGCGATGCGCTTCATGGCGGTGTCGGCAGCTGCTTGGTCGGGGGCTTCAGCCAAAACGCGAATCACCGACTCGGTTCCGCTCTTGCGCACGAGCACGCGTCCTTCGCCCACCAGCGATGCCTCGGCCTCGGCGATGGCGGCCTGCACACCCATGTTGCCCAGCGCGGCGTCCTTGTCCGCCACGCGCACGGCCACCTGCGCCTGCGGTAGCAGCTTGCACGGAGCCGTGAGCTGCGAGAGCGTCTCGCGCTCGGCGCGGATCACTTCCATCACGCGCAGCGAGGTCATAATGCCGTCGCCCGTGCGCTCGATATCGCCAAAGATCGTATGGCCCGTCTGCTCGCCGCCCAGGCTGTAACCGCCCTCGCGCATCTTGGCATACACGTGGCGGTCGCCCACACCGCTGGTCACGGCACTTAGGCCGGCAAGCTCCAACGACTTGATCAGGCCAAAGTTGCTGGCAATCGTCGGAACCACGGTACCGCCCGAAAGGCGACCGTGCTTGTTCAGGTACACGCCGCACACGTACAGGATCTGGTCGCCATCGACCACGCGGCCGCGCTCGTCC
>DXLT01000120.1:0-3666 GCA_019414555.1 Collinsella sp. | reverse complement strand
AGGCAGCGGTCGGCATCGCCGTCATAGGCAAAGCCCACGTCCAAGCCCTGCTCCACCACGTGGCGCTGCAGACGCTCCATATGCGTGGAGCCGCAGTCGACGTTGATGTTAAAACCATCAGGCGCGGCATTGATCACGCGCACGTCGGCGCCCAGCGCGTCGAACACCGGCTTGGCCACCGAGGACGCCGAGCCGTTGGCGCAGTCGATGCCGATCTTGACGCCCTGCAGCGAAAAGTTCGCGCTGGCGATGAGCGAGGCAATGTAGCGGTTGCGGCCCTGCATGTAGTCCACCGTGGCGCCGATGTGGTTGCCCGTGGCCAGCGGCACCTCGCTCTTGCCATCGACGTAGTCCTCGATGAGCTCCAGTACGTCCTCGTCCATCTTAAAACCGTCGCTATTGACGAGCTTAATGCCGTTATCGCAAAACGGGTTGTGGCTCGCGCTGATCATGATGCCGCAATCGAAGCAGCCCTCCACGGTCTGATGTGCCACGCCCGGCGTCGGGATCACGTGCAACATGTAGGCGTCCGCACCGCTCGCGACCAGGCCACTCACCAGCGCCGCCTCGAACATATAACTCGAGCGACGCGTGTCCTTACCCACGATGACGCGCGCCTTGCGCTCGCGGTTGGCGCCGTAATACCAGCCCACAAAACGGCCAATCTTATAAGCGTGCTCTACCGTCAGCCCAACGTTGGCCTCACCGCGAAAGCCGTCGGTGCCAAAGTACTTCATGCGCTCTCCTTACAAAATAGGGGCGAACAGATTGCCTGTCCGCCCCAAAATGGTACTCGATTATCTGCGCTACCAGAAAAACCCTACGCCGACGCGCTGTCGCGAGCCGCCTGGCATGTAGGAGTCTGACGCAGCGTAAGCGGCTTGTCCCCCACCTCGGCTGACGTGGTCAGCGTATATGTGATCGTCGTCGTCTCGCCAGCATGCAGGTCAACGGTGCCCGAATAGAAGGGGATTCCATGCCACGTAGCGGCGCCAAGACCAAACTGGGTGCCCTCGACGGTCAGATCAGTAATGTTGCCGCCCGTCGGGGCAAACAACGAGACATTCAGACGCTCGTCGTCGCGCGCGGCATCGGGCGCGCTCGCCGCGACGTAGTCGGGCAGCTTGCCGGCCTCCTCCTGCGTCATGATGTTCGTCAGGGTAACGGCGATGCGATACGAGCATGTGCCGTCACCGTTCTTGATGCCCTGGCCAATCTGCGTATCGGCATTCAGGTACCAGTCGAGCTTGGAGAAGCTCAGGTTGTTAAAGTAGACACCAGCAACGGGATCTTCACTCGGGTCATCCGGATCGGGCAGCGAGGCGTCGATGTTCATCTCCTTGATAGCGTTCTGCTCGTCATCGTTTTTCATCCACGCGATCAGGCGGCCCTCTTCGGCACC
This sequence comes from Collinsella sp., assembly GCA_019414555.1. GTDB lineage: Bacteria > Actinomycetota > Coriobacteriia > Coriobacteriales > Coriobacteriaceae > Collinsella. Next base: position 2,264 of record DXLT01000120.1, on the reverse strand, counting down.
GCGCTCAACGGCGCTGACAAGCTTCGTAACATCGACATCGCCGATACCGCCAAGGATCTTGTCGAAGGCGGCGCTGGCAACAGCCGCAAAGATACCGTCCGACTCCTCGACCGGATAGTTCCAATACACATCGTGCATGAGGACCTTTGCGGCGTTGGTGCCGTCGACAACCGTTCCGTCGGGCAGCGACACGTTACCGACCAGGCCCAGCAGATACTGCAGGAACACCGGGTCGATACCCACGACGCCGTCAACGTCCTGGCCATATTGAGATTTCCACAGGGCCGCGACACGCTGCGAGTTGCGGGGCCAATCAGGCGAATAGGTATTGCCCGAGTTGTACAGGTTACTGTGGTTGCCGAACAGCGCCTCATCCTCTTCGTCGACGCTCTCGACTGCCTCATCCTCGCTGAGTCCAATGCGGGGAACAAACTCGCCAATCGACATCTGGCCGTCGGTGACCGAAATCAGGCCCTGCGAACCGCCAAAGCCGCCGCAGGCACGAATTTCGACGTTGTTCATGGCGTACACAAGGTAGTTGCGCGTCTGGCCGTTGGCGCCGAGCATCTGCGGAAGGACGGGGGCGACCTTCTCCGCCGCGTCAACCGCGCCGTTGAGGGTGGCAAAGCCGTCCTTGGCCTTATCGACCAGCTCGGTCACCTGGGAAATATGAGTATCGCCAATGCCCTGGATCTTCTCGTTGGCGCTCTTGAACACCTTCGAGCTGCTGGAAAGCGAATCGGCGACCGCCTGCAGCGCGGACACGTTAATCATGCCGTCCTGAAACAGCTTGCCGGGCGTGGCCTGCGAAAGGTTATCGGCCATGGGAACCAGCGCATTGCTCGAGACATCGGACAGGGCGTCGATCATGGTGCGGGCCGCATTGATGTCGCTGCCATACACCGGGATAAACGAAGCCGCCGTCCACAGCGGGCTCGAGGTCTCCGCCTTCATGCTGTCGCAAAGCTCATCAATCTTCTTCGCGTCGTCAGGCAGCGTCGAAAAATCGCCCGACGTGACCTTGTCCTTAAGGCCACCGACAATCTCGACGGCCTCCTTCGCTTCACTCTTTACGGTCTTTGCCGAGTTAAGCAGCATAAAGCCGCTTGCGCCAAGCGCAACGAGAAGCACCGCGGCTACAGCGGCAATAATGGCACCGGTGTGACGCTTTTTGCGCTCGCCCTTGCGATGGCGATGACGGACCAGACCGTCAGAGGTCGAACTCGACGAAGCGTCGCTACCGTAGTTCAAGCCAAAATCGTAATAATCTTCCTTGGAACCCGAGCCCGCAAACTCGGCACCGCTATCATCCAGGCGGGCGAACGTGCCAGTCTCGGAGGCGCCGGTGTAGATCGTGCCAAGGCTACCCGTAAGCCCCGCGCCACCGGCAGAGGGAGTATTGTTGTCGGCCTTGCCGGCATTAACGTTGCCGGCGGCATTCGCGGCGTTGGCAGCACCTGCGTTGTTCGCAGGTACCGAAGGAGCCCCGCTCGGCTGCGACGCGGAGGTTGCACCGCCCGCAAAGACATTCCCTCTTGCACGGCCGGTCTTTTTTGCCTTTTGAGACTGCTCGTACAGAGCGGTAAACATCGCCGTCTCTCCCGGGGACACGCGCTTACCGGAACCGCCCTGTCCAGCGCCGCCCGGCGTGCCGGCTTTACCAGCCCCGTTCGGACGCGGCGGAACTGCAGGACGGCCGCTATCGCTGCCCTTAAAGTGATTACCAGCCATAAAGAAATCCTCGCAATTGAGTCGCAATGAAAAAATCCATAACGTTACTAGTTTATGGCATTTTGAGCATCGACAGCTAAACTCCAGACACGGACATCAATTGGCGAAAATGTGGCACAACACCTTTTCTGTCTTGGCGGCGGCGCCAGCTACACCGTGAGGAACATCATCACGATGATCATGGCAAAGCCGATAAGGTCGGTCGGCAAAAACACCGTGCCCAGCATAACGGCGCTGGTGATGGTCGCCGAAACCGGCTCCACAGTTCCGATGAGGCTCGCACGCACCGAGCCGATGTCCTTAACGCCCTGCATATAGAGCATGTAAGCAAAAAACGAGCCGATAACCACGAACACCGCGAGCGCCTCGACGCCGGCAGCGTCGAGCGCCGGCATATGCGCCCAAGGCTGCACGAAGACGCACGAGACCACGCCCGCCGCGAGCATTGCCGAGCCCGTGACGATGGGGCTGCCGTATTCGGGCAGGATCTTGGCGGGAATCACCGCCATACACGTGGCGCTGACCGCACACAT
>DXLT01000012.1:0-13317 GCA_019414555.1 Collinsella sp. | reverse complement strand
GACAACCCCCCCGCAGCGGGTACCGCGCCCGCTATATCCGGCAGGCCCTCGGCGATCATGCCCCCGATAAATCGAGTCGCCATGTCTCCTCCTCGTCTCTCCGTTTCGTCTCGGCGCTCCCCATGTTGCACCGACGCCGTGCCCTCGGCGGCCTCGCTCCGCATGTCCCAGCGAAACGCCGAAACCCTGCACACGCCACGCCCCCGGCCCCGCCTCGCGGGTTCGCCCCGGCATGAAAAGCCCCGCCGTGGCGGGGCTGAACTAGGCAAGCGGTTGGACCGATTAGCCGATTGATGGGCTAAAGGAAGATGCTAGAGTCATGCTCCATAAGCTTAGGCTCACCGGACGAGATGGACTCTTCCAGAAGGTCGGCATATTCGCAAACGTGCCCGTAGAACATAGGCTCATAGCCGAACATCTCAATAAAGACGGGTTTGGCCTTCTCGATACGGGCTTTTGCTAGCTTCTCCTGCTTAACCTGGCTTTCCATCAAATCAGCTCCTCAAGCATCTCTTCGAATATTTTACTTGATTCAGGCAGGTATTTCCGCAGGACATCAAGCGATTCCTAGTTAGCGGTGCTTGCGCTTTCCCGTTGCCTCGGCCTCCGCTTCCTCGATCTCTTTGAGGGCGTGCGCAGCGCTCCACCGGGAACGGCTGAGGGCATCGGGCACCCATTCGGCATGGATAGCGGCCCTAGCCCTCCCCATGCCTATTCCCCTCTGCCGCGGCGGGGCCGTCCGTTAGGGGCGTCGAGCGTTCGAGTGTATAGCCCTCCGCGCCTCTCCTCGCCTCGTATCCGGGCGGCAACTCGATACCGTGCTCCCCGCAGGCGTCCGTAGTGTAGGCGGTCCCGTTGGCGTCGAGTCGGGCCACCGCCCGTTTTCCGCATGCCGGGCATGGGGCGTGGAACAGCCCACCGCCCGTTTCGTAGGCGGGCGCACCCAATGCATCATCAACTAGTCTCATGGTTGATAGTCCAATAGTAGATAGTGTGTCCGGAGGTACGTCGGGAGGTATGTCCGGAGGTACGCCGGGCGTTTCCCCTGTTGGTTGCCTCTTTCCGCTTTGAGTGTTCGCCCGAGTACTGCCCCCTGTACTCGTTGAGTACTCGCCTCGTGCTCGCGGAGTACTGCCCGAGTTGCCGCCGCCGAATCTGCGGCAAGCTGTCGCCTCGATACAGCCCCCGCGCCCGCGCCCGGTCGTGTGTCCGGGCGCGACGGGTCGGCTTTAAGCGAGGCGTTGGCCCGTGCCTTGAGCACGTTGGGGCGGGCGCACATGTAGGCACTGCGGGCGGCTTTCGAGATATGCCCCGGTTCTTCGCCGTAGAGCGCTAGGCCGTATACCGCGTTGAGTGCCTCGCCCCTCGCCCTCGGCGTCAAATCGTCGAATATCGGGGCCAACGTATCGGCGTTGAACTTGAAGAAATGCATACAGCTGTTGGCGTATGCCCGGCGCTCCTCCTCATCCATCGGCTACCCCCACGAGGGCAAGGGCCGACTTGCGGGTTACGTAGACGCGCCGCCCTATGCGCACCTCGTCGAGTGCCCCATGTCTGATGAGGCGGCGAACGTCCCTCTCGCTGAGGTCGAGCACCGCGCCCGCCTGAGCCGACGTTATGAGCCTCCCCATGTTCACGGGCACGGGCCTAATGTCCTCGTTCCACACTGCCGCCGCCCCCTCTCTTTCGCCTCGCTATCTCGCGCCCGATGGCCTCGATACGGCCCCGCGCCCAAGCGCGGTAGGGCTGCCTGTACCCCTTAGCGGCTAGACGGGCCGTGAGGCGGTCTATCTCCTCGCCCATCTGCCGCCCGGTCATTCCCGGAACGTCGGCGTTCGCCGCGCGCCTCGCGGCCTCCAGCGCCGTCCTGATCGGCCTCATGCGCCGCGCCCTAGATGAGGCCCGCGTATGCGAGCAGGCTGTCACGGTTGATGTTCCACTTGTTGCCCGTCTGAACGGCCTTGAGCTTGCCCGAGATACAGGCCCTCGTGATGGTCGTGCGCGAACGTCGGGCGATAACCTCGGCCTCGGCCACCACTAGCGGGTTCGGTAGTTCCGAAAAGCGTCCATCCCTTGCAAGCCCGGCGACGCTTTCGAGGTGTTCTTTGCTGCACATTATGGGTTGCCCCCTCCTAATCGAGTTGCTACTTAGACGCGTCTCGCATCGTTTTTAACTCAACGGGCGTGCGATATAAAACGGACGTTCTACCTGCGATTATTCGGTAGAACGTCCGTGATGCTTGGTATTCAGTTTGGTTTGCCGAACTTTCGGTATGTCGGGCTGTCCGTTTTTCGGCTAATGCGCACCGGGCGACGCCGCCGAGCGAGAAAAACCGAACGGGTTTTCTATTCGCCCTCGGCCTCGTTCGCTATTGCCATGTCCGTAGCTATCTCGGCTATAACCTCGCGTTGATGCTCCGTGAGATCGGGCCATGCGTCGAGCAGAACGGAGTACGGGGAAACCCACGGTTCGGGCGTCTCGTAGAACCCCGGACTAGCCATGCAGTCCACATCCAAGAGGCCCCGGATAAACTCTGTGTACCCCTCGGGCGTACCGCTCCAGTAGCTCTCGCAGTAGTTGACTATCCGAACGAGTTCCGGCGCTCTCACGAGTTCCGGCTTGGCCGCCCACTCGCTTACCCTAGAGTTTGACCTATGGCATACGTTCGCCAAAACGCCCTGTTTGACCCCGCAGGCCTCTCGTATGCGGCGAATGGCGTCCGTCCCCACCCCGAACCGGGGCGGCCTTAGCGGAAAGACGCCGTACCGCCTCATCCATGCAATAGCCTCCTCGTCTGTCTCGAAAGTATCGTGGAAATTGTCCAACTCTTTTCTCTTCGCTTTGTGTGCGTCCATCACGCCTCACCGCCCGACAAAACGGTTTGCATGGTCTGGGCCGCGCGTTGCTTGCCCTCGGCTGTCGCGTCGGCGTAAATGTTGAGCGTCATGGCGGCGTTCGAGTGCCCCATAGATGCTGAGATGGCCTTAATGTCCACGTGAGCGGCTACAGCCATGGTCGCGAACGTATGGCGCAGGTCGTGGAACGTCGGGCGGGTTCCCCTCGTCCCTTTCAGCTCCAGCGCCTCGGCAAGGTTGCGCCACCTCTGCCAAATCGTGTTTGGGCGCATGAAACCGCCACGAATGTCCCCGAGCACGTAGAGCGCCCCGGTGAACGGCACGCCCGCAGCGAGGCAGGCGGCCTCCATCTCATCGCGCCGGGCCACGAGGTCGGCGGCAAGCTCTGAGCCGAAATACACCGCGCGGGCGCTGCCGTCGTTCTTGGGGTCTTTGGCGTAGAACCTCGTTCCGTCGCGGCCTATGCTGTCCTCCACCTTGAGCACGCCGCTATCGGTATCGACGTTCGCCCACCGGAGGCCGCATATCTCGCCCTCCCTCATGCCCGTGTATAGGGCGATTTTCACCCCGAGCATAGCCGGGGTCATGCCCGCCACCCTGAGCACCTCGCGCACGGTTCGCACGCCCTCGGCGGTAAGCGAGTTGGGGCGCGGGCGTCCGGCCTTGGGCGGCTTTACGCCTCGGGTCGGGTCTTTGCCCAACAAATCGGTATCGACGGCCTGATTACACGCAGACCGTAGCAGCGTGAGCGCCTTTTTCATCGTTCCGGGGGCGTATGTCTCGCCCATCTTGGCAACCCACGCCCTCACCATGTCCGGGTTGAGATCGGAAAGCGCCACCTCCCCGAGCAGCGGGGAAATGATGTTGTCGAGCAGACGCCCGTACTCGTTGAACGTTGACGGGTCGATACTCGGGCGCTTGCCGTCGATATAGCGGCGAACGTAGGCGGCCACGGTAAGCACCGTCTCCGGGTCGAACCCCAGAACCGCCAACGCCGCGCCCTCGCGCTGCCTCTGGTTCCACTTGGCCTCCATGGCCGCGCGCCACTCCTCAAGCTCTTTCTGGGCCGCGCGTTTCCCGGTGGCCTTGAGGGCCTTGGTCGTTTTCCTCCTCGCGCCGTCCTCGTCGATGTATTTCAGCGCCGCGCGGTATTTCCCGCCCCTGCTTTCGAGGTTCGCGGCTATGTAGTGCGTGTACTCCATGCGTGCTCCGTAGACCAAAACGTAGACCAAATGTAGACCAAATAGCGTGTACTGCTTTGGTCTACGTTGCACATTATGGCACATAACGCGCGTTTTACCTGCAACGATAGCAACGCTTTTTATCTCTTTGAATACTTGCGTGTAAGATTCCCAAGCTGACACTCGCGGGTTCGAATCCCGTTGCCCGCTCCAGTAAAAAGCACAAGCACGGCAGCGTTACGTTGCCGTGCTTTTTACTACCAAGTGCCGGGATTCGAACCCGCCAGGGTGCGAGCGTAAAGCAAACGCGAAGCGTTTGTAGCGAGCAGGCGAAGGCGCCGGCAGGCGCCTGAAGCCGGTGCGGATTTGCGAAGCAAATACGCGGACGTCCCGTTGCCCGCTCCATCAGCCAAGGGGGATGCTGGGACACTCGGCTCGATCTGGTATCCTTCGGCGGTTTCGTGGACCGGGGCATGCCGACCGCAGCCGGTGCGTTTTTGCAAAGCAAATACGCGGACGTCCCCATGGCCGCTCCTGTTTCAAAATGTTAGGTTAATGCCTGCTGCCCATACTCGCGCCCGCGCACGGTACAATGGTTGGGTTACGACCAACGTGCCAATAACCAAAAAGGAGCCGCTATGATCGATCGCTATACCCGCCCGGAGATGGGACATATCTTCTCCCTCGAGAACAAGTATGCCATTTGGCAGGAGATTGAGGTCCTGGCCTGCGAGGCTCAGGCGGAGCTCGGCAAGATCGGTATTTCCAAAGAAGAGGCCCAGTGGATTCGCGACCACGCCAACTTTGAGAAGGCGAAGGTTGACGAGATCGAGGAGGTCACGCGCCACGATGTCATCGCCTTCCTGACCAATATGAAGGAGTACATCGACGCCGATGTTCCCGAGGGCGACCCCAAGCCCAGCCGTTGGGTTCACTATGGCATGACCAGCTCCGACCTGGGCGATACGGCTTTGTGCTACCAGCTCACGCAGGCCTGCGACCTAATCATCGAGGACGTCAAGAAACTCGGCGAGATCTGCAAGCGTCGCGCCTTCGAGGAGCGCAATACGCTCTGCGCCGGCCGCACCCATGGCATCCATGCCGAGCCGATGACCTTCGGTATGAAGTTTGGCTCTTGGGCATGGGAGCTCAAGCGCGATCTCGATCGTCTTGAGGACGCTCGCAAGAACGTTGCCTTCGGTGCCATCTCGGGCGCCGTCGGCACCTACAGCTCCATCGAGCCGTTCGTCGAGGAGTACGTCTGCGAGCACCTGGGCCTGGTCCACGATCCGCTGTCCACGCAGGTCATCAGCCGCGACCATCACGCCTACCTCGCCGGCGTCCTTGCCACCACGGCGGCCACCTGCGAGCGCATCGCGACCGAGGTCCGCAACCTGCAGAAGACCGATACGCTCGAGGCCGAGGAGCCGTTCCGCAAGGGTCAAAAGGGCAGCTCCGCCATGCCGCACAAGCGCAACCCCATCACCATGGAGAAGGTCTGCGGCCTGTCGCGCGTCGTCAAGTCCAACGCTCAGGTCGCCTTCGATAACGTCGCCCTGTGGCACGAGCGTGACATTTCGCACTCCTCTGCCGAGCGTGTCGCCCAGGCCGATAGCTTCATCGCGCTCGATCACATGTTCCAGTGCCTCATCCGCGTTATCGACGGCCTGCAGCTGTATCCGGCTCGCATGATGGCCAACCTCAACAAGACCCGCGGCCTCATCTTCTCCTCCAAGGTGCTGCTGGCCCTCGTCGATACGGGCATCACCCGCGAGGACGCCTACGCTATCGTGCAGGAAAACGCCATGGCAACCTGGCACGAGGTACAGGATTGTGTCTCCGGCCCCACCTTTAAGGAGCGTCTCGAGGCCGATCCGCGCTGCACCGTCAGCCAGGAGAAGCTCGACGAGATCTTTGATCCGTGGGACTTCCTCACCCGCATCGACACGGTCTTCGACCGCCTGGAGCAGCTGAACTTCGAGTAGGGTTAACCTAATTCGGCCGTTTGCGGATGCATTCCAACCTTTGGCGCCTTGCCCATCTTGGGCGAGGCGCTTTTTTATTGCCGCATCAGCCCCGGGTATAAAATGAAATCCGACTGCTGTTTCGATGAAGGGAGGCGTGTGCCCGGACGTACCAAGCGAGCCGCCATCGTCTCGCTTACGCTCATACTTCTTGTTGCCGTCTGTGCGGGCGCCCTGACGTATACCGTTCGAAGCAGCTCTTCCTCCCCGAATGAAGCCGACAAAGACCTCCCGGTACTCAAAATCGGCGTTACGGATAACGACCCCTATGTGTATGTCGATACCACGGGCGATTACGCCGGTATCGATATCGACATCGCCCGCGAGGCCTGCAAGCGCGCGGGGATCAAGCCGCAATTTATCGACATATCTTGGAATGACCGTGATCGCCTACTCAAAAACGGCGATATCGATTGCCTGTGGTGCGACTATTCTCCCTGTTATCGCGAGGATAAGTATTACTGGACTGAGCCGTATTTGACCCTGACGGTTTCGGTCGCCGCCAAGAAAACGAGTGGCATCACGTCCTTGGCGCATCTTGATGGAAGCAAGACCATTGCGGTGATTGCGGGCTCGGTGAGCGAACGCCGATTGCTCGCAGGGGATCTGGATATCTCGCCGGACGTGCAAATCAAATCATATGGTTCTGCCGAACTCTGCAAAGCCGCCCTCGCCAAAGGGTATGTCGACTGTTGGATGGCGGACGTTCAGTCGCTTGATCGACTCGTTGCCCAGTATCCTGGCGTTTATCGTGTGTTCGCCGACAACGTTATGACGGTTGACCTGGGCGTCGCGTTTGATGATAGCTATGAGGGGGAGTACGTCAAAAACCTCGATACCGCACTGTCCGACATGGATCGAGACGGCACGATAGAGCACATTGTGGACAATTACAAAGCGGGAGCGACGACAGGCGGCCAAGGAGCGGAATCATGACAAATGACGAGCGCCGCTTTCGCCGAAAGAGTTTAGCCGCAGTGGGCATCGGCATCGTGGCCAGCGTTGCCCTACTGAGTCTGCTCTATATGGTTGGCACGCATCGCTGCCTTGATAAAACGCTTGGGTTCGGCCAGGAAACCATGGTGTTTTTAAAAAATGCCTGCGAAAAATATGACCGATATGAACAGGGAAGAAAAACCGAGGCGACGCACAATTTGGATGCGGCGCTCGAGTCGTTTGCGACGTTCTTGCCGCCTGATCGATTCGAAGTCAACGACGATCTGGTCGAGGAATATGTCCATACCGAGAGCCTTTCGGGAATGTTGGTCATGGACGCCGATGGTCATATGGTCGCCCATTACGATATCGACGGCCGCGATCCACTCGTGCTGTGGCGAGAGGAGCTGGCCTGTTCGTCGATCGCATCGATGTATCGAGGGTCCAAAGTTTCCTACTCGACCGCTGTCGAGCGCCGCGGTGTCGACTTTGCCGTGAGTGCCGTTCCATACGGTGATGGGGTGGCGTTGGGGTATCGATCCCTTGCGGCTGAGCCCGCCGATGACTATTCATACACGATCGCCGACGTCCTTGTGAACAACACGTTCCATCAGAGTCCAACAGTGCTTGTGATGCGCGATGCGCAAATCGTTTCTTCAAACGATTCGACCGTCGATATAACCCTTGCCCGGCTTCTCGCCGATAGCGGAATTGACTGGAAAGACGAGGGCGTAACACGTATCGAATATCGGGGGACCACCTTATATGCCGTGCGTGCGGCATATAAGGACTACCGCCTGTTTGCGCTATATCCCAAATCTGAGGTCATGTCTGACAGGATTTCATTTGTCGCCGTCGGCGTCTTGGTGTGCCTTGCGTTTTGGGTCGTGGTGCTGTTGGCTCGGAATATCGTTGACCACCGCAATTTGGTCGAAAAAGATAAACAGCTCGGCATTATCAATGCCATAAGCGCCATCTACGATTCGACCTTCCTTTTGCATCTCGACACCCTCGAGATCGAGGGAATCAATATGTCGCCGGCGATAGCGAAGATATTTGCCGAGCACAACGAGGCATATGACTTTATGGACACAGTCTGCCGGGATATCGTGAGCCCCGAAAGCCGCGAAGCGGTTGTGGGACTCGTAGATATAAGTACGCTTCGTGAACGTATGGAGGGCGTACCGTACTTGGCTGCCGAGGTGCGAGATTGTCGAGGCGCTTGGTACTCGCTACAGGTTGTCCCCCAGCATCGCGATGAGCAAGGCCGGCTGGAGTCGGTTGTCGTGGCGACGCACAACATATCGATGGTCAAGCATGCTGAGGAGCTGTCATACCAAGATAAACTGACGGGGCTTCGCAACCGCAACTATCTGGAATCGCGTGGAGATAGCCTGGTAAACGAGGACTTGCCAGTGAGCGTGATTATGGTGGACTGTAATTATCTCAAGCGGACCAACGACATCTATGGACACGAGATGGGGGATGAACTGCTGCGACGGACGGCGTCCGTGCTGCGGCGGGTGGCTGGTGCGGATTACCTGCCGATGCGCGTTGGCGGCGACGAGTTTTTGCTGGTTTGCCCCCATACTGACAACGAGTCTGCGCTCGGGCTGGAACAGGACCTTCGTCTCGGTCTTGCCGCGGTAAGCGATGAGACCCTGACGGTCAGCGCATCGATTGGCGTGGCGACCGTCGAGACGGCTGGAAATACGCTGGCCGATGTATATCGCGTCGCCGACCACAATATGTATCGTGAGAAGCGCATGGTCCACGTACGGGGTGCGGACTGCTAATCTTGCCCCCACCAGTCCAAGCATCGTAGGATGTTGAATCGGTGCTTGCGATAATAAGTCGGTCCAGGCGGGGATAATAGACGTCTGAAATTTCTTTCTGAGAGGGGATCTCAATGATTAGTTTTGACTACAAGCCTCAGGGTGTATGCTCTCGCAATATTCACCTCAATCTCTCTGACGATGGCAGCAAGGTGCTGGGCGTCGAGTTTACTGGCGGCTGCGATGGCAACCTCAAGGCCATCTCCAGGCTGGTCGAGGGCGCTCCCGCCGATCGCGTAATCGAGGTTCTCGCCGGTAATACCTGCGGTATGAAAAAGACCTCTTGCGCCGATCAGCTTACGCGCGCTATCGAGGCCGCTCGCGCAGAGATCGCCTAATGAGCATCGCTGATCGCTTTAAGAATGGAATAACGCGTCGAGGTTTTGTGCTGGGTGGCGCCGCTACCGGTGCTGCTGCCGTACTGGCCGGTTGCTCGAAAAAAACGGGCACGAGTGATGACGCCGTTGGCGAGCCGCAGGTTATCAAGGACGATTCGAAGATTGTCTCGATCACTGATGAGTACGAAGCTGTCGATATCGATCTTGAGCCCGCGGCCTCGTGGACGCTGCCGCTGGGCACGCTGCTGTACTACTGCGATGGCGACTACGCTGCCGCGATGATGGCGCCTGCTTCTGCCCTGCATGCCAATACGCTTGGTGTGCTCAACCTGGGCGATGGCTCGCTTACCACACTTATCGAGGATCCCATTGAGGGAACCGGTTATGCGTTTTACGACGTTCGCGCGGGTGATGGCGTGTTCGCATGGGTCGAGATGAACTTTGCCAATGCGTCTTGGAAACTCTATGCGCAAAACCTTGCAGGCTCCTCCCTTACCGGCAACGCTGTCGAGCTCGACCGCGGCGGCGAAAACTACGATCCGCCGCTCTTCACAGCGTATGGGTCGTCGGTCATCTGGTATAAGATGCCTTCGTCCGGCGGCACCAAGACGAGTAACGATTCGTACTGTTACCGTCAGGCGCCCAGCGAGTCCAAGCCTGAGACTATTTGGAAGTCAACGGGCCGCTTCGCATCCGCCCCGCGTGTGAGCGACGGCATCCTGACCATCTCGCCCCGCGTGCACAATGATGAGGGCGTCTATTACGGTATGACGGCGATCGACCTGACTGACGGCAACAACACGAAGCGAGCTCAGCTGGTGCTTCCTTCGTCGGTTTCGCCTTTCGAGGCCGTGTATATGGGAGACACCTTCGTGTTCTCCATTGAGGCGACGTATAGCGGTGTGGGCAGCCTGGGCAATATGGGCACCTATATCGGTAACGAGGGCGGGCCGTACCTCTTCCTTTCGCGTGAGCCGCTCGCGTGCGCTGCGGGAAGGAAAAATAAATACCTGGTTAAAGTTCAGGCGTCGCATTTTTTGATTGACACTTCGGCCAAGACCTACGGCTCGCTTCTGTCGCCCGACCGAGCCTTGGAGTATGGCGATTATCCTGCTACGGCGGGTAAATCGAGCTCGTTCTTAACGTACGCAACGGTGCGTAACAGCCAGGGAATTCCCGAGACGGTTACCGCTCGCTTGTTCTCTCTTTAGTCTCCGAGGGGTTAAAAAGGCGTCGACAGGGGAATAAGCGCGTTGTGACTATGAGTACCGCCCGCCGAGCTATCGCACCCATGCGATGCCCGGTGGGCTCAGGTGCGTTAAAATGAGCTTGTTCTTAGCTAATTGAGACAGGGGGGCCGTGTTATGGCTTCAGATGCAAAAAAGATTCTGCTGGTCGAGGACGAGAAGGCAATCCGTGACGCTGTCGCTGCCTATCTCGAGCGCGAGGGCTATTGGGTCGTGGGCGTGGGCGACGGCCAGTCCGCTATCGAGGAGTTCGAGAAGCATCAGTTCGACCTGGTCGTGCTCGACCTCATGCTCCCCAAGATTCCCGGCGAGCGCGTTTGCCGCACCATTCGCGACACCTCGGATGTTCCCATCATTATGCTGACGGCCAAGGGCGAGATCGAGGACCGTATTATCGGTCTCGAGCTCGGTGCCGACGACTACCTGATCAAGCCGTTCTCGCCGCGCGAGCTTGTCGCGCGCGTGCGCGCCTTGTTCCGCCGTGCCCACCAGGCCGATGAGCCGGCCGTCGAGGTGCTCGACTTTGGCGATCTGGTCATTGACATCTCGGGCCACAAGATTTTGGTCGAGGGCAAGGAAGTCGACCTGACGGCTTCCGAGTTCAAGCTGCTCACCACGCTTGCCCGTCACCCCGGCCGCGTCTACAACCGCATGGAGCTGGTCGAGAAGGTGCTCGGCTACGACTTTGAGGGTTACGAGCGCACCATCGACAGCCACGTGAAGAACCTTCGCGCCAAGCTGGGCGACGACCCCAAGAAGCCCAAGTGGCTCTACACCGTCCACGGTGTCGGCTATCGCTTCGAGGCTCCGACCAAGACCGATAAGTCGGACGAGAAATAAAGGAAATCACATATGACACCTGCGCGCTTTGAAATCGGGCAAAAGCATAAGCAGGAGAACGAGGCGGGTTCCAAGGCTAGTTGGAACACGCCTCGTTCCGATTCACGGCCAACGATGAGCTATCCCTCGCGCATGGCCCTGGCTTTTGCCCTGACATCGCTCATGACGGTATTGGTGTTGGTGGGCGTAGTCTCCGTTGTATGGGGCACGGTTTTTACGGATTACACGCGCTCCAATATTGTCGAAATCGCCAATTCCGCTGCCGAAAAGTTGGCAACGTCATATGAGGAAAACGGTTCTTGGACTGCGGGGGAGCTGCGTACGGTCGCGACATCGAGTTTGGTGTCCGACGATCTTGGTATGCAGGTCGTCAATAAAAAGGGCGTCATCGTCTACGACGACTCGTGGCCCTCGGCAAGCGCTACTGCCGATGTGCGCGAAAATCAGGCGACGACCGACGATGCGAGCGGAAAGAGGGCATCGCACAGCCCAGTCTCGTCTGCTCCCACCGATTCCAATAGCGTTGCCAACGTTGAGATCGTGACGTCCTCCGGCGAGCACGTGGGTCAGGTCAAATTGTGGGCGGTTGGCTCCGATGCCCTGCTCACCAGGGCAGACTCGGCATTCAGAGAGAAGACCTTTAACGCCATGGCCCTTGCCGCGGTTGTGGCCGTCTGCATCTCGGTCGTTATCGGAGCGCTCATGTCGCGCATGCTCACCAAGCCGATTCATCGTATTACCAGCACCGCCAAGCAGATTCGCGATGGAGACCTGTCCGCTCGTACGGGCTTGCGCGGCGATGATGAGATCGATCAGCTGGGAGAGACCTTCGACGAGATGGCCACCTCACTCGAGAAGGACATGAAGCACGAGAAGCGCCTGACCTCTGATGTTGCCCACGAGCTGCGCACGCCGCTCATGGCCATGCTTGCAACGGTCGAGGCCATGCAAGACGGTGTGTATCCCACCGATGACGAACACCTGGAAACGGTCGCATCCGAGACGCGTCGTCTGGCCCGTCTGGTGCAGCAGATGCTCGACCTGTCGCGCATGGAAAACAGTACCGCGCCACTCAACCTGGAGCCGGTGGATATGGTGCCGTTTGTGCGTTCGATTGTGAATGGCCAGGAGCGCTTGTTTGCCGACCGTGACTTGCGTTTGCGCTTTGCAGATGAGACGCAGGGCCACGATGACGTTGTCGAGGCGGATCCCGACATGATCACGCAATGCGTTATCAACCTCTTGAGTAACGCCATGCGCTATACCCCCGAGGGCGGATGGGTCGTGGTGTCGGTGCTCAGTGACCGTAAACACGTCGATATTGCGGTCTCGGACACGGGCATTGGAATCGCCAAGGAAGACCTGTCGCGCATCTTCGGTCGTTTTTGGCGTGCCGACGCCAGTCGCGCCCGCGAGGCGGGTGGCCTGGGCGTGGGCCTCGCCGTGACCAAGCAGATTGTCGAGCGCCACCATGGCTATATATCCGTGGAGTCGGAGCTTGGAAAGGGTACAACTTTTACGATTCATCTGCCACGCGAGCACACGGCGGACGCGGCATCTACTACAATGGAGCACTAGCTTTTCGCTACTCGGTGAAGGAGGGGTTTCGTCCCTGCCGCTCCGAGTTTGCGAAAACGTGCGGGGGAGAACCCGCATTACTGTCGTATTTAGGTAAGGAGTGACTCACGTGACAACGATGGAGCGTCGTCCGGATTCCCGTGGCAAGGTTCGTGATATCTACGATGCCGGCGAAAACCTGCTGATGGTCGCCACCGATCGCATTTCTGCGTTCGACTTTATTCTCCCCGACGAGATTCCGTTTAAGGGAGAGGTGCTCAACCGCATCTCGGCATTCTGGTTCGACAAGTTTGCCGATATCGTCCCCAACCACCTCGTCTCCATCGATCCGGCGGATTTCCCCGAGGAGTTTGCCGAGTATCGTGACTATCTCGCAGGCCGCGCCATGCTGGTCAAGAAGGCCCAGACGATTCCTATCGAGTGCATCGTCCGCGGCTATATCACAGGCAGCGGCTGGGCCAGCTACAAGGAGAACGGAACCG
>DXLT01000119.1:3692-4492 GCA_019414555.1 Collinsella sp. | reverse complement strand
GGTCAAAACCGCATACCCGTGAATCTTGACTATGCCGCCTCGACGCCCATGCGCGTCGAGGCGCGCCTTGCGCAGCGCGAGTACGACGACAGCGAGCTTGCCGGCGTCAACCCCAACTCGCTGCATTCGCTCGGCCGCAAGGCCGCTGCACGCCTGGAAGTGGCGCGTCGCGAGATTGCCCGCAGCTTTGGCGCGCGCGTTCGCCCGTCCGAGATTGTTTTGACCAACGGCGGCACCGAAGCCAACCAGCTGGCGCTGCTCGGTCTTGCCGAGGGCGCTCGTCAGCGCGATCGCAAGCGTAACCGCGTGATCGTATCTGCCATCGAGCACGATTCGATTCTGGACAACCTGCCGCTGCTGCGTGCTGCCGGCTTTACCGTCGACCTGGTGCAGCCCTGCCGTGCAGGTTATATTGAGCCTGCCGCGCTGAGCGACTTGCTCGGCGACGACGTGGCGCTCGTGAGCATCATGGCCGCCAACAACGAGACAGGCGTGGTGCAGCCCATCCGCGAGCTAGCCACGGCCGCGCATACCGAGGGCGCCCTGTTCCACACCGACGCCATCCAGGGCTATCTGCACATTCCGCTCGATGCCACCGAGTTGGGCGTCGATGCCATGTCCGTTGCCGCACACAAAATTGGCGGTCCTGTGGCATCCGGCGCGCTCTACGTTAAGACCCGCACGCCGCTGCGCCCCCGCATCTTTGGCGGCGGACAGGAAGCCGGACGTCGCGCCGGCACGCAGGACCTGCGCACGCAGCTGGCCTTTGCCGCTGCCGCCCGCACGCTCGCGCCCCATGT
>DXLT01000119.1:3344-3682 GCA_019414555.1 Collinsella sp. | reverse complement strand
GGATGAACAGATTGAGGAGCTTGAGGCACATGCCGAGGATATCAACTACGATGTGGCCCAGGAGCGCGAGAAGCTGCAAGCCCTTTCCGACAAGCTCTACGCCACGCTTACGGCCCACCCGCGCATTCACGCCACCATGGGCGACTACGCACATGCCGACCGTCTGCCCGGCATGGTATCGATCTATATTGACGGCATGGACTCCGAGGAGCTCATCATCAAGCTCGACGCCGCCGGCTTTGAGGTATCGGCAGGCTCGGCATGCTCGAGCGGCAGCATGGACCCCAGCCACGTTTTGAGCGCGATGGGCATCGGTCGCGAGCAGGCGTTGGGCGCAC
>DXLT01000119.1:2542-3334 GCA_019414555.1 Collinsella sp. | reverse complement strand
GCGCATTTCTTTCGATGACCGCGTGAATCCGACCGATCTGGACGACTTTGCCCAGACGCTACTCTCGATCGTAGGTGCCGCATGATTGTCGCCGAACTCGAGCGCGCCCTACTTGCACGCTATCCCAAGGCGGACGCCGAACCCTGGGACCACGTAGGCTTATCCGTTGGCGACCCCGATGACGAGATCCGCGGCGTTGCCTGCGCGCTTGACGCTACCAGGGACAACGTGCACCGCGCCTTGGCAGCCGGAGCCAACGTGTTGCTCACGCATCATCCCGTCTACATCAAGGCGCCCGAGGCGTTTTGTCCGGCGGATGCGTCGCGTCCCCAGTGCAGCGCTGCACTGTATGAGGCAGCCCGTTGCGGCGTGAGCATCATCTCGCTTCACACCAACCTGGACCGCTCGCACGAGGCACGCGTTCGCCTGAGTGAGTTGCTGGGCGCTGAGCCCATGAGCTCGCTGAAGCATGTGGACGAGCCTGAGCTCACCGGTCTGGGCGCACTCGCGACCCTCCACGACCCCTGCAGCCTGCGCAACCTTGCCGCACGCGCCGCCACGGCCTTCGGAAGTGATCCACGTGTATGGGGTGAAGCCGATCACCCGTGCCGCACCGTTGCCATTTTGGGCGGCTCCTTGGGCGACTTCGGAGAGCTTGCCATCGCCGCCTGTGCGGATGTCATCGTGACGGGCGAGGCGGGCTACCACGTGGCGCAAGACCTTGCCTTGCGCGGGCTGCCAGTGGTTTTGCTCGGCCATGACCGCTCCGAGGAGCCGTTCGTTGATATATTG
>DXLT01000119.1:0-2532 GCA_019414555.1 Collinsella sp. | reverse complement strand
GAACTCTGCAGTTGACGCCGGGGTCAACCCCCGTCATGCGATTAAAATACTGAACCCTTGCCAATGGTGGACTGTGACAAAAGGAGAGAACTTATGAGCGCCGGCGCTACGCTACTCAAGCTGCAACAGATCGATTTGGAGCTCGCCCGCAACAAGAGCGAACTTGCCAATATGCCGGAGCTCAAGGAGCTCGCTTCCAAGCGCAAGACCTACGTTAAGCTCAAGGCCGAGATGACCAAGCTCTACGCCCAGCGCAAGGACCTGGATATTGAGCTCGACGATCTCAACACCACCGAGATCCAGACCAATAACGCCATCGAGGCCGCCAAGAAGCGCCACGTTGATGGCTCTGACTACCGCGAGGTTCAGGACCTGGAGAACGAGCTCGCCACCCTGGCCAAGCGTCTGGACAAGATCGAGCATACCCGCAAGGACGTCGTCATCGCCCATAAGGAGGCGCTCGACCGCGAGGCTCGCGCGCAGGCCATCATCGCCAAGTTCGAGGATGGCGTGAAGGCCGACACCAAGGCCGCCCGTGCCAAGGCCGCCGGCCTCCAGGCACAGATTGACGCCGCCACCAAGGAGCGCACTGCGCTGGCTGCCACGCTGCCGACCGACGTGCTCACCGACTACGAGCGCCTGCTCAAGCAGTTCCGCGGCCTGGCCGTCGAGACCATCAAGGGCAACATTCCCACCATCTGCCACACCGCACTGCAGGCATCGTCCATGAGCGACCTCAACCACGACGGTAGCGAGATCGCGCACTGCCCGTATTGCCACCGTCTGCTGGTGCTTCCCAGCAAGGAAGCCTAAATGATGACGGCGGCATCCAACAATTCAATGCAACTTGAGGGAAAAACGATCCTGCTGGGCATTACCGGCGGGATCGCCGCCTATAAGTCGTGCAATATCGTGCGCCTGCTGCAAAAGCGCGGTGCGCGCGTCAAGGTCGTTATGAGCGAGCATGCCACGGAGTTTGTGGGCCCGCTCACCTTCCGTGCGCTCACCAACGAGCCCGTTGCCGTGGGCCTATTCGACGATCCCTCCGACCCCATCCACCATATTTCGCTGGCGCAGGAGCCCGATCTGGTGGTCGTGGCGCCCGCGACGGCCAATATCATCGCCAAGATGGCAAACGGTATCGCCGATGACCTCATCTCCACCACGCTGCTTGCCACGCCGCGACCCATCGTGATCGCACCCGCTATGAACAACGGCATGTGGAAGGCGCCGGCGACGCAGGCCAATATGGCCACATTGCGCGACCGTGGCGTCCATGTGGTGGGACCCGGTAACGGCTACCTTGCCTGCGGCGACGTGGACACGGGACGCATGAGCGAGCCCGAGGACATCGTCGAGGCCGTCTGCAAGGTGCTGAACCCCGTGCCCCAGGACCTTGCGGGCAAGCGCATCGTGATTACCGCCGGCCCCACGCACGAACCGATCGACCCTGTGCGCTTCATCGGCAACCGGTCGTCGGGCAAGATGGGCATCGCCCTGGCGGGGGAGGCCGCTCGCCGCGGTGCTGCGGTAACGCTTGTGCTGGGACCGACATCGCTCGATGTTCCCCACGGCGTGGAATGCGTACGCGTGCAAACCGCCGCTGAAATGCTGCAGGTGGCTCTGGGCGCCTTTCAGACGGCCGATGCGGCCATTTGTGCCGCAGCCGTCGCCGACTACACCCCCGCAGCCCCTGCCGACCATAAGCTCAAAAAGGCTAACGAGCGCCTGGATCGCATCGAACTGGACGAGACGGTCGATATCTTGGCCGAGCTTTCGCGCCAAAAGGGGGAGCGGTGCGTGATCGGCTTTGCGGCCGAGACCGATAACGTCGTGGAGTACGCGCAGCGAAAGCTCGCCCGCAAGGGTTGCGATGCCATTATCGCCAACGATGTCTCGCGCGCCGATTCGGGATTTGGAACCGATACCAACAAGGCCTGGATCGTGAGTACAGCGGGTACGCAAGAACTTCCCGTGCTAACAAAACCCCAGCTCGCAGATACAATTTTGGACTTGCTTCAAAATTTATAAAAAAGTTCTTGCACAAGTCTAAAGTTTCGGGTTAATATACTCCCTGTTGCGAGCGAGAGCAGAGCAACAAACATTAGCTTCGGGACGTGGCGCAGCTTGGTAGCGCACTTGACTGGGGGTCAAGGGGTCGCTGGTTCGAATCCAGTCGTCCCGACCAGAAGTTTGCAGGTCAGGCACCTAGTGCCTGACCTTTTTTGTTTTAAGCAATTGCTTAATTTTGATTAAGCAACAGGGTGCCAAAAATCTACCTGCGCGATAATCGCTTTTTGCGGTTACTTGCGCGTTTTGCACGCGCTTGTGCCGATTTATTAACGCGACATGAATCTACATACGCGTAGCTGGTATACAGACGAGTACAGGCTGTATTTATCGCGGCGATTTACGCAGATATGGCGACTGTAACGAACTAGTGTGTCGCTGTATTTATTCCAGCAGTTCACTTGATCTGTGGACAAGTGAGCGGTTACAACAAAACGCCAACCAGGATGGACTCCATACGAG